>CALQBR020000133.1 GCA_943328865.2 Sphingobacterium thalpophilum | reverse complement strand
TTTCTCTACATTCCATTCTTGTTTACTCAAACGGATTTGTGCACCTCGATCCCCTTCAATCCAATATTCAATTCTACGAAAAACCATTTCCATAAATATGGTTTGCGGACAAATCCAACCACAAAATATACGCCCAAATATTACGGTAAAGAAAATGACGAAAACAACGCCAACAATCATAAAAAGAACGAAAAGATAAAAATCTTGAGGCCAAAATGGAAATCCTAAAATATTAAAACGGCGTTCCAATACATTGAACATCATGAATTGATTGCCATTTATTTTGATGAAAGGATTAGCAATCAGCACCACTAACAAAAAATAACTCACCCATTTTCTATACTCGTAGAATTTGCCGAAAGGCTTTTTAGGAAAAATGAATTTTCTATGACCTTCTTCATCTATTGTTCCTATAGTATCTCTAAAAGCTTCGTTTGGTAAGTTTGACATTGTTTTTTATTTAACTTGTGTACTATCTGTTACCTCTTGAGTCGCCACCTCTGTTTTTGCTGTATTTTCATCGACCCAAACTTCTCCTTCTGAAGCCTTAGGATCTTTTGGATTACTCCCTTTTAAGGAAATAATGTAGCTAGAAACTTTTTGGATTTCTTTTGGTTTCAAAGTGCCCTTCCAAGCAATCATCCCTTTTCCATCTCTACCGCCATTGGTTATCGTATGAAATAGTTTCTTGATACCACCACCAAGAATCCATTGGTCATCTGTTAAGTTCGGGCCTATTTGCCCTCCCCCATCGGCTCTGTGACAAGCAGCACAATTCGAGGTAAAAATCTCTTTTCCTTCTGCTAAAGATGCGGCATCTGTTAATAAGGTTACTGTTTTTTCATCCATCATATCAGGAGCTGTCTTCATATATTCGGCTACTTCAATTTTGGCCTGAGCCATTTCTTTTTTAAGCTCCATTTCTTGATCGTCGCCTCCCATAATTTCAAATCGAACTAAGTATATGGCCGCAAAAACAATACAACCATAGAATAAATATACCCACCACGGTGGCAAATTGTTATCCAACTCTTTAATTCCATCATAATCATGATCTAACAACAATTGCGCTTCATGCTCTATAGGTGTTGATTTCGTTAAACTTTGCATCAAATTTTTATACCATTGTCTTTCTTTGTAACTCAGATTATTGGTTGTATGCAATTGTTTTCTCTGATCTTCAGTCATCAAATTATAGGTGATGTTATCTACAGCAGCAACCATAATTTCAATTGCAATCAGTAGAAACAAGAATACAAATAGAAATACCGAAACCATAGGGTATTTTAAAAAAGCAGGGCGGTCACCAGAGTCGATAAAATATTCCATTGCGCCAAAAGCGGCAAAGAAAACGAGTAGCACTCTTATATAGGCTGGGATTAATTTTTTCATTTTTATAAATTTTAAAAATTATACTATTAAGTTGTCTTTCAATGGAATTTGACTCATTTCTTCTATTTTTTCTTTCTTATAGGAGAATACCCATAGAGCCAATCCTACAAAAAAGACAAAGAAAATTAATAATGAAAGGATTGGATAGATGGCAACACCAGCAATGGTTTCCATATTGTGTTTTACTTGTTCGAACATGGCTATTGTTTTTTAGTATTATCTTTCACTTTAATATCAGTTCCCAACCTTTGGATGTAAGCAATCATTGCTACAATTTCTCTTTCATGCATCGGCACAAATTTTTCACCTTTTGCTTGTGCTTTTTTCTTACTCTCCTCATAACTTTTAACAAAGTCAGGATCATTCTTCAAACTTTCTTCAATTTTAATGGCTTGCGTTCTCAAATCTTTGGTAGCGTTTGCCAATTCAACAGTAGAATAAGGCACTCCCAAAGTAACCATGACTTCCATTTTCTTTTTAGTCATAGAAATATCCATTGGTTCATTGTCAAACAACCATTTATAACCTGGCATAATAGACCCTGAAGAAGTACTTTGCGGATCCCAAAAGTGATTGAAATGCCAGTTGTCATTGTATTTCTGTCCGACTCTTAATAAATCGGGACCGGTACGTTTTGATCCCCAAAGGAAAGGATGGTCATATACAAATTCACCTGCTTTGGATTGTGGTCCGTAACGTTCTACTTCACTACGGAATGGACGAACAGATTGTGAGTGACATCCTACACATCCTTCACGGATGTATAAATCACGTCCTTCTAATTCTAATGGGGTGTATGGTTTTACACTCGCAATTGTGGGAATATTTGATTTTACCATAATGGTAGGGACAATTTGAATAACTCCTCCTATTAAAATAGCCACTGTTGCTAAAATGGTCAACTGAATTGGTTTTCTTTCTAACCAAGGGTGGAATTTTTCTCCTTTTATTCTTCCTGCACTGATTTTAACTAAAGCAGGAGCTTCCGCTAATTCATCTTCTATCGTTGAACCTGCTTTAATTGTTTTGAAAATGTTATAAACCAACACACACATTCCTACTAAGTACATCGTTCCTCCAATAGCTCTCATCCAGTACATCGGCATCAACTGGGTCACTGTTTCTAAAAAGTTACCGTAAGTTAAGGTTCCATCAGGATTAAACTGTTTCCACATAGAAGCCTGTAAAAATCCGGCAACATACATCGGCAGGGCATACAATATGATTCCTAAAGTTCCAATCCAAAAATGGAAGTTGGCTAATTTATTAGAGTAGAGATTACTTTTTGTCATTCTTGGAACTAACCAATAAATCAAACCAAATGCCATAAACCCATTCCATGCCAAAGCGCCTACGTGAACGTGCGCAATAATCCAATCGGTATAATGTGCAATGGCATTTACATTTTTAAGAGACAACATCGGACCTTCAAAAGTAGCCATACCGTAACCTGTAATCGCTACTACGAAGAATTTTAAAACTGGTTCAACGCGAACTTTATCCCAAACCCCTCTCAAGGTTAAGAGTCCGTTTATCATTCCTCCCCAAGAGGGTGCAATCAACATAATAGAGAACACAACTCCTAAATTCTGAGCCCAAGTTGGTAAAGCAGAATACAATAAATGGTGTGGTCCTGCCCAGATATAGATAAAAATCAAAGACCAAAAGTGCACAATAGAAAGTCTATAAGAATATACAGGACGGTTAGCTGCTTTTGGCACAAAATAATACATCAATCCTAAAAAGGGTGTGGTCAAGAAAAAAGCCACAGCATTGTGTCCATACCACCATTGTACTAAAGCATCCTGAACACCCGCATAAACAGAGTAACTTTTTAAAGCCGACACCGGCAAAGCCAAACTATTAAAAATATGCAAAACGGCTACTGTAACAAAAGTGGCCAAATAAAACCAGATTGCTACATACAAATGACGCTCTCTTCTTTTTATAATAGTCCCAATCATATTAATCCCAAAAACTACCCAAATTAAGGCAATAGCAATATCTATTGGCCATTCTAATTCCGCATATTCTTTAGAGGTACTATATCCTAATGGCAACGAGATTGCCGCCGCAACAATGATTAATTGCCATCCCCAAAAGTTCAGATTCGTTAAAAAATCACTAAACATTCTGGCTTTGAGCAATCGCTGTAAAGAGTAATAAATCCCTGCAAACATTGCGTTTCCTACGAAGGCAAAGATAACTGCATTGGTGTGTAAAGGTCTTAACCTACCATAACTCAACCACGAAATGCCGTCCGTTAAGTTTGGAAAAAGATACATAATGGCTAAGGTAAGTCCCACCAACATTCCGACCAAACCAAAGACGATGGTGGCATAAATGAATTTCTTTACAATTTTGTTGTCGTAATAAAATTGTTGCATTTCCATAATTAAAGTTGTTTTTCTTCTGTTGTGTTTAATTCTATTTTTGGTGTTTTCTTGATTTCGTCGTCAAAAAGCATTCTGACTGCTGGGGTATAATCATCATCGTACTGACCTGTTTTGACCGCTCTTATGAAAGCAATAAAAAAACCAATAGCGACAAGAATACTAATGGATATTAATAAATAAATAACGCTCATACTTTATAATTTGTTAAACAAAAATAATCGGCGATTTCCTTAAATAATATGATATTTATCATACCAATGGTATATCTTAAATTACAAAATAAAAATCAGTTCTGCTTTTTTATGACACTCAGACTTCTTGCATAAAAATTACTCATCACCGTTACAAAACTGACAATAGTCACCGTACTCAAAGGCATAATAATAGCCGCTACCAAAGGCAATAGATTTCCTGTAATTGCAAATGACAATCCCACTACATTGTATAGTAAAGACAGCGTAAAACTCATTTTAATGGTAGTCATCGCCTTTTTAGACAGCTTTAAAAAATAATCCAATTGTTGAAACACACTGGCATCTAAGATCGCATCGCAAGCGGGTGAGAATACATTTACATTTTCAGAAATTGAAATCCCTACATTACTTTGTGCCAAGGCACCCGCATCATTCAATCCGTCGCCTACCATCATTACATTATTTCCTTTTTCTTGTAAACTTTTAATAAACGCCAACTTCTGTTCTGGTTTTTGATTAAAAATCAATTCAGTGCCTTTAGGCAAGAGATTTTCTAAGGTGTCTCTTTCGCCTTCATTATCGCCAGACAAAACTTTGATTTGGTATTGTTTGCTTAAATCATTAAAAAGTAAGGCTAGGCCTTCTCTATATTGATTATTAAAAATATATTTTCCATAATAGACGCCCCCAATATTAAGGTGCACTGTGGTTTGTTGAATATCGTCTTGTTCAGAAATAGCCACAAAATGAGCAGAACCTATCTGGATTGGAATGCCATTTAGAGAGGCTTGAATTCCTTTTCCTGTAATTTCTTGAAAATCGGTTATTTTAATTTTTTGGGTATCAGGCAAAAAATCATACAGCATCCGGCTCAATGGATGATTGGAAGCCCGAAGGACATTTTTGACCATTCCCAAATCTACTTCTGACAATGTTTTCCCTTGATAAGTAATATTTGATTTTTTATTGGTCGTGATGGTTCCTGTTTTATCAAAAACAATGGTATCGACTTTGGCCAATTGCTCAATAACTAAAGCATTCTTAAGGTAGAATTTCTTATTA
>CALQBR020000132.1 GCA_943328865.2 Sphingobacterium thalpophilum | reverse complement strand
CTCCATAGACATCGGATCGGTTGGTACTTCTGCAGCTCCTATCCTACTCACTACTTGGGTGACTTCTGGAAAATTCTTCAGAATAATTTGTTCAATTTTAGTCGTCGTCGCAATCGTTTTGGAAAGTGAAGTACCCGTTTTCAACACCGGTTGAATTACAAAATCACCCTCATCTAAAGTAGGAATAAACTCTCCCCCCATAGTCGTAAATAAACCTATCGCAAAAACCAATAAACCCAAAGCGCCGTACAGTACTTTTTTAGTATTTCCCAAAGCCCAAGTAATCACGGGTAAATACCACGAATTTAATTTGCGGATTAGTTTACTAGAAAAAGAATTTGGATTTTCTTCCTTTGGTTTTAAAAACAACGAAGAAACCACCGGAACATAGGTAAAACAAAAGATCATGGCACCCAGAAGCGCAATACTAAAAGTCATGGCCATCGGCTTGAACATTTTACCTTCAATACCCGATAAGGATAAGATTGGAATGAAAACAATCAGAATAATCAATTGCCCAAAGATGGCAGAATTCATCATTTTGGAAGCGCTCTTATAGGTAATCTGGTCTATTTCCAACTGGCGTTCTTCTTTAGACAGTCCAACTAAATGTTTGGATTTATGCGCAATTTGAAACGCAATAAATTCGACGATAATGACCGCCCCGTCAATGATAATTCCAAAATCAATAGCCCCGAGACTCATCAAATTGGCATCGATTCCAAAAATATTCATAAAGGAAATGGCAAATAACAAACACAATGGGATTACCGAAGCAACCACCAAGCCAGAGCGCCAATTTCCTAATAATAACACCACCACAAAAATCACAATCAAGCAACCTAATATTAGATTCTCCGCTACTGTGAAAGTTGTTTTTCCTACTAATTCGCTTCGTTCTAAAAAGCCATTGATGTAAATTCCTTCAGGTAAGGTCTTTTGGATTTCAGCTACCCTATTTTTCACCTCTTGAATCACTTGCTTTGAATTGGCTCCTTTGAGCATCATCACTTGACCCAAAACCTTTTCACCTTCGCCATTTCCTGTAATTGCTCCAAAACGATTGGCGTGACCAAAACGCACTTGGGCTACATTTTTAATATAAATAGGCAATCCATTGGTGTTTATTACCACTATATTTTCAATATCCTGGAGCGAATTGACCTTTCCTTCCCCTCGAATAAAAAAACTTTGATTTACTTTCTCAATGTAAGCACCACCAGCAATACTATTATTTTTTTCTAAAGCTGTAAAAACATCGGTTGTAGTAATGTTCATCGCCTTTAAACTTGAGGTATTGATGGCAATTTCATATTGTTTCAAATAACCGCCCCATGTATTGATTTCTACCACACCTTTTATTCCTGACAATTGTCGTTTCACCACCCAATCTTGAATGGTTCTCAAATCGGTTACAGAATAATTATTCTTAAATGCTGGTTTTATTTCTAAGGTATATTGGTAAATTTCGCCCAATCCTGTGGTAATCGGTCCCATTTCAGGAGTTCCAAAACCTTGCGGGATTTTTTCGGATGCGGCTTTTATTTTTTCTGCAATGAGTTGTCTCGGTAAATAAGTTCCCATATCATCCTCAAAAACAATAGTAACTACTGATAATCCAAATTTAGAAATGGAACGTATTTCGTGTACACCTGGCAAATTAGCCATTTCAATTTCTACGGGATAGGTAATAAATTGTTCGATATCTTGAGTAGACAAGTTTCGGGAAGTCGTAATCACCTGAACCTGGTTGTTTGTCACATCAGGTACAGCACCAATGGAGATTTGGAATACCGAAAACAAACCAAATACAAAAACACCTATAGTAAATAGCAAAACAATAAGTTTGTTATTTAAACTGAAAGCAATTATTTTTTCAAGCATTTTACCTTATTTTATTTACAAAAATACTATATATATACTAGGTTATTTATAATTATTGTCTTAAGAATTAATTAAGGTCTGCTTTGTAAAAACTTAATTTTACAGTAGTTCCTTTATTTTCCTGGCTTGAAATCGAAATCGAAATATTTAGTACCGAACACAATCTTTTCACTATAGATAAACCCAAACCAATTCCTTTAATTTCAGGATGTTCACTTGATTTCGAGCGATAAAACTGGTCGAATATATGATCTAAATCATCGCTAGAAATCCCAATTCCTGTATCTGTGAGAGAAAATTCTATATGAGAATTAGTATCGTTTATCGTTAGGGTAAGATTACTATTTTGGTTCGAGTATTTTAGCGCATTGGAAACTAAATTGTTAATGATAATTGCACACAAATAAATATCGGTTGTTACATAATAATCTGCTGTAAATTCAGTTGAAACAGAAATGTTTTTAGATTGAATTTTATTGGAATACCTAGAAATGGTATCTAAAACTATTGCATTCAAATAGACCTTCTCCATTTTAAGACTTTGCTTCTGATCTTCGAATCGGGCCAATAAAAGAAGTTGATCCACCAAATGATTTAAACGATTTACTTCGGCAATACAAAAATTAATTTTGTCCTCATATTCTGCTTGCGCTCTCGGTTTTCTAACCAGAACTTCCAGAGTTCCTTTTATGATAGTTAAAGGCGTTCTTAATTCATGAGAGGCATCTGAGGTAAATTGTTTCTCTCGTTCAATAGTAACCTCAATGCGATCCAATAAATGATTAATCGTTTTAGAAAGTATATAAAGCTCATCTCGATTCTGAGGCAAAGGAATTCTTGATTTAAGATTATCCTTAGTAATCCCATTGGAGGTTTCAATAATAGCGGTAATGGGTTTAATACTCCTGCCGGCAATAAACCGAGCAATTAAAAAAAGGAGAATCAAAATTAAAGGATAGGCCACAACAAGTACTTTGGATAAATTATCAAGCACCAACGAGGCATCTTCTAATGACATGGCCACCAACAAATAACCTATTGTTTTGGTCTTACTATAAATAGGAACTTGGATTTGCCTAATGGTTTTATTAGCCAATCGACTATCCAAAAATATATTATTATTATTTGAATAAAAGGGCAAGGAATAGCTTTTTAAATTAGGTGATTTTTCTATCACCACCCCATTAAAATCAATAAATTGTATAAATACCGGATTCACATCAAGCGTATTGTGCTCGCGTTCTTTCCATTCCTGTTTGTGCGTCAAATAGAAATGATGCTTTTCTATTTTGATTTCGGATAAATGCTTTTCAACTTCACTGTTGATATCATTGTTTAAATGATGGTAAACACTGAACTTGACTATAGAAAAGATTACAAAAAAGACTACAAAAATGAGTAAAGCAGTAGTAATTATGTAAAAGGACGCAATTCTGTTTTTGAAAGAAAATTTCGGCATTTTTATTTAGTCATTAGCAATGTATCCTACCCCTCGGATGGTTTTGATGTAGTCTTCTTCAATTTTCAAGTGTAGTTTTTTTCGAATGGCATTCATGAATACATCAATCACCCCAGTATGATATTCAAAGTGAATATCCCAAACCTCTTCTATAATTTGAGTTCTGGTGCAAACTTTTCCTTTGTTTCTAATCAAATATCCTAACAGTTCGAATTCTCTTTGTGTTAAGACGACCTCATTCCCATTAACCCACACCCGATGTTGCGCACAATTCATCTCAATGTTTCCAAGAGTCAGAATATCCTCTTTTTTTGGATTTCTAAAATGAATTTTAATCCGTTCGATCATTTCGTCAAAACTAAATGGTTTTTTGATATAATCATTGGCTCCCGCTTTCAATCCTTCAATGGTTTCTTGAATAGTATCTTTGGCGGTTAAAAAAAGAATCGGCGTTTCGCTGTTCTTCAATCGAATGGCCTTACACAGCTCCAAACCAGTCATTTTAGGCAACATCCAATCCAATAAAATCAAATCAAAATTTCTTTTTTGAGTCAATTCGAATCCTTTCAATCCATCAGAGGCAGTGGTAATTTGATAGCCTTCTTCTTCCAAACCTTGTTGGAGAAATTGAACAATTCCAACTTCGTCTTCAATTATTAATATGTGCATCGATTTGAATACTTATTTTATTATTCCCTAACATACTTAATTGTTAGTTGCATTACTATCCTTTAAATTCTCTATTATGAATGAAAGAAAGGGAATCTATTGGTAGCGTAAATTTATGTAATTACACTTCATCCCGCTATGAAAGAACCGAAACTTAAGCCAAAATTAATTTATATCTTAATTTAATCATTTTTTAAGTGCTGACCATTATTTTTGAACCTTTAATTGTATTATTTTTGCAAAAAACAAAAATCATTTATGCCAATGCATTTTTTTAAAAAAACCTCTCCTTTTTATAATTTAACCTTTTTTTACATTATAACCAGTATCGTCTTAAGAACTGTATTGTTATTCCATCCCATTACCCAAACTTCTTTTGAATGGATTGATCTATTTAAAATATTTACTGTTGGTTTGGTTTCTGATTTTTTTGTTTTTGTGGTCGCCAGTTTCTTCTTATGGCTTTATCTAATCTTTTTGTCTAATTCAAAATTCACTTCGCCTTGGGGTTATGTCATTTTTGGATTGTTATTGTCTTTATTAGCTTACATTTCTATTTTTAATACCATTCTGAATGAATATGGTGGTGTTTTACCTACTATCGGAATTGCTTTTGTATCGCTAAAAACCATCTTATTTGGTTTACTGCTTTTTTTACCACAATACCGTTCAAAAATACGTCTGACTTTATTCTCCCTAACTATTTTTATTTTTGTATTACTTATCATTCAAAATGCGGTAAGCGAATATTTTTTCTGGAATGAATTTGGCGTAAAATACAACTTTATTGCGGTGGACTATTTGGTTTATACCAATACGGTTATTGGAAATATCATGGAATCCTATCCAGTAGTACCACTATTCACTGGAATAGGGATTTTATCATTAATTGTTTCTTTTATAATTGTAAAGAAGTCACAAGTTTTCATAGAAAAGTTGCCTTCGCTTTCTGATAAACTTAAAAATGTGGTTGCTTATATCGTTTTGTTTTTCGTATCCCTTGCAGCAATTCCACTTTTGGCTAAACAAGAAAACTCACAAAATGTTTTTGCCAATGAATT
>CALQBR020000131.1 GCA_943328865.2 Sphingobacterium thalpophilum | reverse complement strand
TGCACCTTCTTTTTGTTTTTGGACAAACCAATACTGGAATTTCAGGCCGTGTGATTGACAGGAAAACACAAAAACCATTACAAAATGTAATGCTGTCATTTCAAAATACCAATAGAACTCTTTTAACCGATGCCAACGGGAAATTTATTTTTGAAAGCGTCCCCGTTGGAAAACAATTATTACACCTTAACAGTTTTGGTTACAAAGACCAATTCCTGTCGATTGAAATAATGGAAGATAAAATGTTGGATTTGGGCATTATTCTATTAGAGGAAGACTTCACTGCTGAGCAGCAGTTGAGCTTAATCACCCTAACCGATAACGATTTAGAAGATGACCATAGCGGATCGGAAAGCACTGCTGGCCTTTTACAATCTACCAAGGATGCTTTCCAACAAGCAGCCGCTTTCCAATGGGGACAAGCCCGATTTAAAATTAGAGGATTGGACAATGAATATGGGAACACGATGATTAATGGCATTTCGATGAATAAACTGTACGATGGCCGACCGCAGTGGAGCAATTGGGGTGGCTTGAATGACGCGACCCGCAATCAAGATTTTACAATTGGAACTAAAGCCTCTGATTATACTTTTGGCGGCGCATTGGGTGTGCAACAAATCAATACGAGGGCGTCTTTCTATCGGCCTGGATCAAGGGTTTCATTTTCAGGAACCAACACTAATTACAGTTGGAGGGCCATGGGAACTTATGCTTTAGGGATGAATAAAAAAGGGTGGTCCTATATGATTTCCGCTTCCCGCAGATGGGCTCAAGAAGGCTACTTTGAGGGAACTGATTATGCAGCCAATTCTTTATTGGGAAGTGTAGAAAAGAAAATCAATGACCACCACAGCGTAAACCTTTCAGTTATCTATGCCCAAAACAACAGAGGCAAAAATGCGCCCAACACCAAAGAAGTTACCGATTTAATGGGCGTAAAATACAATCCATATTGGGGTTGGCAAGAAGGCACAAAAAGAAATGCCAGAGATAAAAAGGTCGAAGAACCTATGGCGATGCTTTCGCATTATTGGAAATGGAATGATCAAAACACGTTGAACACCACTGTTTCTTATCAAACGGGACAAGTTGGAAATACCCGATTAGAATATCCAGGGGGAAACAATCCAGATCCGACCTACTATAGAAACTTACCCAGTTACTATTTGAATACTTTCACCAATGGGGTTTGGACTCCAAACTATGAGCAAGCAGAAAAAGCAAAAACTTTTTTCTTGAATCACAGTCAGCTGGATTGGAACGCGATGTATATCGCCAATCAAAACACCGCAACAGGACAAAGCGCAATTGCAATGACCGAACAAAGAAATGAGGATACACAAATTAATGCCAATTCGGTTTTTAGCTACAGTCTTTCCGATAATATGATCGTTAATGCTGGGCTTCATCTTAAAAACCTAAAATCACATAACTATACAGCAGTAACCGATCTATTAGGGGGCGATTATTTACTTAATACAGATTCTTTCTTTCAAGGGAACAATGCCCAATACGATTTAAACAACCCCAATCAACAAGTAGCAGCTGGAGGTACTTTTGGCTACAATTACCAGCTTTTTGCTCAGGTGGCAGAGGCTTTCACACAATTCAAATTTAGCTATACCCAAGTTGATTTCTATATGGCGCAATCCTTCTCCAGATCTGAATACCAAAGAGAAGGCTTATACCGAAGTGGTAATTATCCAACCCTTTCCTTTGGCAAGGGAAGCCCAAAAACTTTTGAAAACTTTGGATTCAAAACGGGACTCACTTATAAAATTACAGGGCGACAGTTATTGGATTTTAATATCTTATACATGACCAAAGCACCCAACCTTAGAAATGTCTATTCCAATGCGCGCAAAAGCAACGCTCTTACTCCAGGAATAGAAAGTGAGTCCGTGTTCAGTGGGGAGGCCAGTTATATCATTCGGATGCCTGTACTAAAAGCCCGAATAACTAGCTATTATTCCAAGATACAGAACGCAACCGAAATGGCTTTCTTTTATGCCGAAAACATCAGTGATACGAATGGTGCAGAAGATTCATTTGTAACCGAAATAACCACCGCCTTAAAGAAACAAAATATGGGTTTGGAACTGGGTTTGGAATACCAGATCAACAACACATTGAAGGCTACTGCTGCGGCAGCTTACGGACAGTATATTTATAGTGACAATGCCCATTTAGAGACCAGCGACGATGCTTTAGCCGCTTTGGGAGTAAGCCCGATAAAAGATTTTGGAACGGTGTATCTAAAAAATTACAGACAACCTGGAATGCCGCAACAGGCTTATTCATTAGGATTGGAATACAGAGACCCGAGATTTTGGTGGGTAGGAACGAACGGCAACTATTTAAGCGACAGCTATATTGGCCTTTCTAAAATTAGAAGAACAGACAACTTCTCTGTTGAAAACACTTCAGGGGTTTCTTATCCTGGGGTTACCGCTGAAAGTATCAGAGCAATATTGAAACAAGAAAAATTTGACCCTATTGCCTTAGTAAACGTAACTGGAGGGAAGTCATGGCAAATCAGTAACAAAAACAGAAATACCGTAGGCTTTTTTGCCTCAATTAATAATGTTTTCGATGTCATTTACAAAACTGGCGGATTCGAACAATCCCGCAAGGCAACTTTCCCAGACCTTCAAGCCGATTCGGTTAGCGGCACCAGCACTTTTGGCAACAAGTATTTCTATGGTTACGGGAGGACTTTTTTCGTTAACTTTTATCTTAATTTCTAAAAAAAACAGACCGATGAAAAAAAGGAGTCAATTACTAATTTGGATCGGAATGATCTCTGTAATTGCAACCAGTTGTGTAAATGAAAACGATACCGCCATTCCTGCTATAAAGCGACTCATTTTAAAGGAGGATTTTGAAACTGTTAAAACAGCAAGTGGTTCAACAGAAGCAGTGATAGCACTTGAAGGCTGGCAGAACTTTTGTGTTTTGGGATCCCGAAAATGGCACGGAAGAACTTATAACTTTAATAAATATGCGGAATTTTCTTCTTTTTTTTCAAATGTTTTGATAGATCCAACGGACGAGATTTGGTTAATTTCTCCGGCTTTAGACTTCTCGAAAACAGAGAAGGAAGCAGCCTCTTTCGAAACCAAAATGCGCTTTTGGCAGGGAAATGCCCTTACCGTTTATGTATCTGAAGATTATGATGGCACACCAGCCGGCATCGCAACAGCCACATGGATAAAGCTATCCCCCATTTTGCCTACTGCCGCACAAGCGGATCTTCCTGTTTCGAGTGGAAAAATGGATGTTAGCCAATACAACTATAATGTAAGAATTGCTTTTAAATATACGGGAAGCAAAAAAACGGGATTAACCACTACCTACCAGATTGATAATATTAACATTTTTGAAGATCAATAAATTGTAAAATCTTCAAGATTGCAAATCACAAATACAGCTAATGATTGACGAAATTTGATTCCTATACCAACTAATATGATCGATATGCAACCTTTAAAAATAACAATCGGAGCCTTTATTTTCTCAATGGTAGTGGGTTGCGCAACCAACGATTCTTACCGAACACCTGATTTATCGGGTGAATGTACCGATATTGTTGCTACGAAAAATATTGCAGATATTATAGCTACTCCAGTAGCAACGCCTTTTCTGACCGAAGAAATCATTGAGGCATATGTCACTTCCAGTGATGAAGGGGGAAATTTCTATAAAAGCATTTCTTTTATTTCATTAGACGGAACAGTTGGGTTTAGCGTGCCTGTAGACCATTATAATTTATATACTCAATACGAGCCGGGACGGAAAGTGTCGCTTCATTTAAAGGGCCTTTACTATGTACTTCAGCAAAGTGCGCCAGTGATTGGTTCATTGTATAATGGCGGTGTCGGAAGAATTTCTGGAGTTGAATATGAATCGTTCTTGAATCGTTCCTGTACAAAAGCCGATGAAACAACTATTGTCAAACACCTCAGCATTACGCAAGCAAAAAACAACCAATACCTCAACGCTTTGATTGAATTGGATAACGTGCAATTCACAACGGCTTCAATTGGGAAAAAGTATTTTGATCCGACTCTAAATAGTTTCGGTGGTGCCACCAATCATCAACTCACAGATGGCCTTGGCAATAAAATCATTCTTCGGGTAAGCGAATTTGCAAAATTCTCGGGTAATAGCGTTCCTTATTTAAACGGAAAGGTCAGAGGAGTTTTGACCAAATATGGAAGTGATTTTCAATTCCTAATCAGAACCCTTGCAGATGTTAACATGACTAATAATCGGCTGCCCCTTTAGTTGAAGCCCTTGATTACAAAATAATCCAACTGTTGCTCCAAAAAGACAATCGGACCATGGCCTTTTTTAGAATAATGTCTCGGAAGACATCCATTTTTTGTGCGATTTATAGGATTCTAAAAACCTAAATTAAACCCTAATCCCATCACTTGTCGGGTTTGAAATCCTGAAAAAGCATTATCGTCATAAACTGCCTGCAAAGATATATTGGTCGATAAATACCTATTTATTTTCAAGACGACATTAAGCTGATAATCGATATCAATGTTACCGAGTTGCTCTAAATAATTAGCATATAAATTCAGCATGTTTTCTAAAGCTACATTGGCCATCAAATTAAATTTATAATAGCCCGAGGCATAAAGCCCCAATTCATACCGTAGGCTTTCCCCTTCTGAGACGCCAAAATAGGCTGCATTGGGCAAGGTACTACTTGGATCAACGATGGTTATTTTTGAAGTAAAGGGAGCAAAATTGCATTTCAGGTTGTTGTTCTTTTTCCATAACACCCCAGGGCCAAAAGTGAGATATCCTGGAGATATTATAGTCGTGGTTTTATTTCTGATTTCAGCACCGTTAGTGTCTTTTCCATAAACATACCCATTAGTCATCTGGGTTCTAAAGTTTAAAAAAGCGGAATAATACCAATTCCCCGTCGCCTTTTTGCCCAAAAGCGCATTGTACTCGAAACGGTCATCCGTCTTTTTCTCAAAGGGGGTATTCTTTGTTTTGACTAAACCATAAAAAGCCAATAATTTATTGTCCCAAGTCCAATCTCCTTTTTTATAATTGAAATCGTAGTTGAATCCTA
>CALQBR020000130.1 GCA_943328865.2 Sphingobacterium thalpophilum | reverse complement strand
TTGCATTTGCGTGTGCAGAGGCATTGTGAAAATGGGGAGAAAGTGGCTCATTATTTAAACAACCATCCAAAAGTAAAAACGGTTTATTATCCTGGATTACCTTCGCATCCGTTTCATGACATTGCCAAGAAACAAATGAGTGGTTTTGGAGGAATGGTTTCTTTTACATTTGTTTCTGGCAAAAAAGAGGATTCCATCCGATTCTTAGAGCAGTTAGAAGTTTTTACTTTGGCAGAATCATTAGGAGGTGTAGAGTCTTTGGCGAACCATCCCGCATTAATGACCCATGCTTCTATTCCCGAAGACAAAAGAAAAGAAATTGGAATTACCGATGATTTAATTCGATTAAGTGTAGGAGTTGAAGATATTGAGGATTTACTCAAAGATTTAGAACAAGCATTCCAATAAAACAATGGAAAGACAATAAAAAATGCCCCAAATAGTGTCTAACTTTTTGGGGCATATTCAAATTTGAGGCTTTTTATTATAGGCCAATTGAAATCTATTGGAGATAGAAGATGTAACCAAAATTAATCCATAAGTTCCAATCATTGGCTTTATTCTCCTTATATATTTTCGGATCTGGATTTAAACCATCTACCCAATTAGAGAAATAATATTGCACTCTTACATCAAACATTAAATCGCTAAGAGGACTTATTTTGTATCTTGTACCTACGCTTGAAACAACTGACCAAACGGTCCCTTCCGCATTAGTAGTGGCATTCATAAACTTTATTGGAGTAGTAAAAGGAGTATTTAATGGTCCCATGGTAGATGATGCCTGTGGTGCATAAAAACAAAATTGACCCCCTAAGCTAACAAAAGGAGCTAAACTACCAACGGTAGCACTAAAATCTCTAATGCTTAAAGGAAAGAACTCTAATTGCATACCAATGTTAGTAACAGCGCTACTCCCTCTCATTGCTCTTAATTGATCTGCTCCTAATGAAGTTCTATTCGGTCCAACCCAATATCCAAAATGTTGTAAATTAGTTTTATTATAAGAAAATTCACTTCTTAGCTTAAAATGATCGTTGAAATAGGTTTCAGGCGTAAAGCAATCGCAATCAGCCTCATAGGAAAAGTTTAAATAGTGAATAATACCTACTCCCATGCCACTATTTCCTGTATTTGTACTAAAGTCATGTCTCTCACCATAATCGGATTGAAGAGCAACGGGACCCGCTATCACTCCAATTTCATGTGAAAAACCAAATTGTGCCAAAGCACTATTGGAAAAACCAAATAGAAAAAAACAAAATGGGATAATATATTTGGACATTATTGTTGGAAATTTACAATTCATGACAAATATATAAAAACATCAATCACTTATAAAATAAAAGTAAAAAATACTTGATAAAGTATAAAAAAATCATAAAATTATTAAATCGATGGCTTAAAAAAACAATTTATAACGAGATTTCTTAATAAAAAGATAAAAATACTGACAATAAAAAAAAAACAATGCCATTATTTTTATAAAATGTATATTTGCCGCATTAAACAAAACGCATTTAAACGTTAATAACCTATTTATCATGTCACAAAGTATTCACTCTTTTGTTGAAGCCGTTGCTAAAAGAAACCCAAATGAGCCTGAATTTATGCAGGCTGTACAGGAAGTTGCTGAAACAGTAATTCCTTTTATTGAAGAAAATAAAAAATACCAAAACAAAATGCTTTTGGAAAGAATGGTAGAATCCGAGCGTATCATCACTTTCAGAGTAGTCTGGATTGACGACAAAGGGGAGACTCAAGTCAACCGTGGATACCGTATCCAAATGAACTCTGCTATTGGACCATACAAAGGGGGAATCCGTTTTCATCCATCTGTAAATTTAAGCATTTTGAAATTCCTTGCTTTCGAGCAAACTTTTAAAAACAGTTTAACTACATTGCCAATGGGTGGTGGAAAAGGAGGCGCTGATTTTGATCCAAAAGGAAAATCAGACAATGAAGTAATGCGTTTTTGTCAAGCGTTTATGACAGAATTGTCTAAACATATTGGTGGAAATACAGACGTTCCTGCTGGAGATATCGGTGTTGGAGGAAGAGAAGTTGGATATATGTTCGGTCAATATAAAAGACTAAGAAACGAATTTACAGGTGTTTTAACTGGAAAAGGAATTTCTTTTGGAGGTTCATTAATCCGTCCAGAAGCTACAGGATACGGAGATGTTTATTTTGCTCAAAGTATGTTAGCTACTAAGGGAGAAAGCTTTTCAGGAAAAACAGTAGTAATTTCTGGTTCTGGTAACGTAGCACAATACGCAGCTGAAAAAGCAACTCAATTAGGAGGTAAAGTAATTACTTTATCTGACTCATCAGGATATATCTATGATGCTGACGGAATTGATGCTGACAAGTTGGCTCACGTAATGGAGATCAAAAACGAACTTCGTGGTAGAATTGGAGATTATGTTGCCAAATATCCAAACGCAAAATTCGTTGCAGGAAAACGTCCTTGGGAAGTTAAATGTGACGTTGCTTTGCCTTGTGCTACTCAAAACGAGTTGAACGAAGAAGAAGCAAAAACGTTAGTAGCTAATGGATGTATCTGTGTGGCTGAAGGAGCAAATATGCCTTCTACTCCAGAAGCAGTAACTGTTTTCCAAAACGCAAAAATATTATTCGCGCCAGGAAAAGCTTCTAATGCAGGTGGTGTAGCTACTTCAGGATTAGAAATGTCTCAAAACTCATTGCGTTTAAGCTGGACAGCGGAAGAAGTTGACGAAAGACTAAAAAGAATTATGTTAGATATTCATACTTCTTGCGTGCAATATGGTAAAGACGCTAACGGTTATGTAGATTACGTAAAAGGAGCCAACATCGCTGGATTTGTGAAAGTAGCGGATGCTATGCTTGCACAAGGGGTTGTTTAATCTTTTAGATACCATTAAATATTAAAATGCCTTCCTCTGGGAAGGCATTTTTTTTACTTCAGCTATGAAATTCAAATATTTCCCTTTTGTATTATATTTGTCTTTCCATTTCAAAAAGCGATAATGAAAAACCAGATTAGATTCCTTCTATTGCTCTTTACCATTCAATTGGGGTATGCCCAAAACCATCAATTATGGAAGGGCTATTTCTCATATAATGAAATTAAAGGGATGGCTCAATCTCCAACAGCTTTCTTTGCCGCTTCCGAAAACGCCCTGTTTTCTAAAAATTTAAATACCAATACCCTAAAAACCACTAATACCATTGACGGGCTCTCAGGAGAAACCATAACAGCAGTATATCATAGCGCTGCTTTCAATAAGACAATTGTAGGCTATGAAAATGGATTGATGGTAGTTATCAACGAAGCTGATGGCACGATGCAAAATGTAGTTGATATAGTCAACAATAATGTTGCTCAAAATTTAAAGAGAATCAATCATTTTATGGAAAATGAGAGGATGCTTTACATTTCCTGTGACTTTGGAATAGTACAATATAATATAGCCACATCAGGATTTGGAGATACCTATCGCATAGGCGATTTGGGAAGAGAAATAAAAGTATCTCAATCAGTGGTTTTCGAAGGGTATATTTATGCTGCAACTGAGAGTGGCATTCTAAGGGGGGGCCTCAATGATAAAAATCTTAATGATTACCAGCAGTGGATACAAATCGCCGCAGGAGGATTTACCAATGTAGCAAGTTTTAGGAATGCCCTTTTTGCAATTTCAAATTCAGGATTAATGCAGCGACTTGAGGGGGCAGTATTTGTTCCCTTTTATCAGTTTCCCATTTCGGCTAATGACATCAGAAAGAATAGCGATTATTTGATCGTGACCACTCCAAATACGGTTTCTATTTTCAATCAAAATTTAAGTTTAGCCCTTCAGATTAATAACAACCAAGTTGCTGATAACCTTCCAAAATTCACTTGTGCAACTATTATAGGGGAGACTATTTATTTAGGGACAGCAGAAAATGGCGTGGTCACCACCACCATTAGTAATCCTTCTGTTTTTGAGTTGATGAATCCCGATGGGCCTATTCGAAATAATATTTTTTCAATTAAAGCAACCACAACTAATCTTTGGGCAGTTTATGGAGATTATGATGTTTTTTACAATCCAGTTCCTTTGGATTATTATGGGATTAGCAAGTATACAAATGCAGGATGGCAAAACACGGCTTATAACCAACTTCGGCAAGCTGTTGAGCAAGAGGTTACCTCGTTGGTTAGCATTACAGTAAACCCAAAGAATGAGGAGGAGGTTTACCTGAGTTCTTTTCACTCAGGTTTGCTTAAGGTTAAAAATGACGTACCGACTTTACTTTACAATCAAACGAATAGCGGTCTGGAATCGTTCGTTGGAGGAAATACTATTAGGATTAACGGAACCGCTTTTGACCGATCGGGTAATTTATGGGTTACCAATAGTATTGTAAAAAACGGATTGAAAGTGCTCAAAACAAATGGGCAGTGGCAATCCTATAACCTGGAAAATTATTTTCAAGTAATAGGTAAATTTAATCTGGGCCGATTGACGATTGACAAAAATGGCACCAAATGGATGGTAACACGAGATGATGGAATTATCGCATTTAATGAAAACGGGAATATTTTCAAAAAGATAAAAATGGGATCAGAGGAAGGAAATCTTCCCATCAATGATGCAAGGGTTACGGCGGTGGATAACAATAATCAATTGTGGATTGGAACTAGAAAAGGGTTAAGGGTACTTTCGAGTGTGGATCGATTTTTAAGTACCGGACAAATGTCGACTAAGGCCATCATCATTTTGGAAAACGATTTGGCGCAAGAATTACTTTACGAACAGTTTATTACCGATATTGTAGTCGATGGGGCTAATAACAAATGGATTGGGACAGCTGATGCGGGTGTGTTTATGCTCTCGCCAGATGGACAAAAAACCCTATATCATTTTACTACCAGCAATTCTCCATTGCCGAGCAATACGATCAATGACATTGATATTAATGGCACTACAGGCGAAATATTTATGGCTACTGATAAAGGAATGCTTTCTTTTAAAGGGATTGCCACCGATGCAAGCGAGAATTTAAGTAATGTAATTGTGTATCCTAATCCCGTTAGACCAGGATTTGAAGGGACTGTTAAAATAAGTGGTTTATTAGATAAATG
>CALQBR020000129.1 GCA_943328865.2 Sphingobacterium thalpophilum | reverse complement strand
CCTTTTTGATTGGCACATTGGCGTTTCCGTGACCTCTCAAATCCAACAACAATACATTGTATTGTTTCTGAAAATCGCGTATTTGTTGAAACCAAATAGACGAACTTCCGCCAGCACCGTGCACAAAGGTTACCCACTGGTTGCTGTCTTTATTTTCGTAAATGGTATAATTGATCACTCTTGTCTTTTTGGTAAAAGTAAGGCTTTTATCACTATCAAAAAGAGTGATTTAAAAACAAAAGTGGCTATCCAATGGCTATTATAATTTCTGATGCAGCATTTTAAAGTAGTCAAAAGCCTTTATGATTCGGCTTCCATACCAGGAGAACATTTCGCCATCTACAAAAACCGTTTTGGCATGATGGGTATACCTTCCGATTTCGAACGCCTGTTCTTCTTTAAAAGGGAAAGGCTCTGAGGATAAGAAAACCAAATCAGGATCGCCTTCCAATCGCATTTTTTTTAATTCGATTTCTGGATAACGCTCCTTATTGTCATAGATATTCTGAAAGTGGTTCAATTTCAACATTTCATTAATAAAGTTATCCGATCCAGCAACCATATAAGGGTTGGCCCAAATAAAATAAGCCACTTTTTTAAATGGCTTCTCTTTGATGAAATTCTGGAAATCTTGATACGCAAAATTAATTTTATCAATCCATTTTTGAGCTTCAGTCCTGCAGTTTAACAGTGCGCCAAAATCGGCAATCATTTGTAGATTATCTGCAACAGTAATGATATTAGTGACCCAAACTGGACAAATTTCACGCAGTGCTTCAACCATTTCCTGCGTATTTTCTTCCTTATTGGCAATGATTAAGTCGGGTTGTAGCAATCTGATTTTGTCAAAATGTACCGTTTTGGTTCCGCCAATTATTTTTTTGGTCGATTTTAAATGATAGGGATGAATGCAGAATTTAGTAATCCCAACGATTTTAGACTCCTGACCTAAATCGAACAACAATTCCGTTTGAGAAGGAACCAGCGAAATGATTCTTTTTGGAGTCGATTCAAAAGAATGAGAAGTTCCTAATTGATCTATTAAAGTTTTCATTTAAAAGCCTAATTATTCCATAGCATTTAGGATGGCCGCCATTTCCTGTTGCATTTTTAATGCTTCAGCTCTGGCTTTTTCGGCAAAATCAAATCCGTTTGAAGCGTAAATAATGCCTCTGGAAGAATTAATCAACAAACCTACGTTAGTATTCATCCCATATTTACAAACCTCAGAAAGACTTCCACCTTGCGCGCCTACTCCTGGAACTAATAGAAAACTATCGGGAACTATTTTTCGTATTTCGGTAAAATATTCCGCTTTGGTAGCACCAACCACATACATCAGATTTTGACTATTCTTCCATGTTTTAGAAGTTTCTAACACTTTTTTATATAATTCTTTTCCATTCACATTTAAGGTCTGAAAATCAAAAGCACCTTCGTTAGACGTTAATGCCAACATAATGGTATGTTTATTTTCGAAAGCCAAAAATGGTTCTACGCTGTCTTTTCCCATATAAGGAGCCACAGTCACACTATCAAAATTTAAATCTTCAAAGAAAGCTTTGGCATACATCGTTGAAGTATTTCCGATATCGCCTCTTTTTGCATCAGCAATGGTAAAGATCTCTGGATGGTTCTCATTGAGATAATGGATGGTTTTTTGCAAAGATTGCCAGCCTTTTATACCATAAGCTTCATAAAAAGCGGTGTTGGGTTTATAAGAAACCGCTAAGTCGTGCGTGGCGTCAATGATGGCTTTATTGAATTCAAAAATGGGATCTTCGAGTTCCAATAAATGCTGTGGTATTTTATTTAAATCGACATCTAAACCGATGCAGAGAAATGATTTTTTTTGTTGGATTTGCTCTTGAAGTTGAAGTGTTGTCATTTTATCGTTTAAGGTTTAATGTTAGCAAGCGGACCAACTAACAGTAAGCGTTTGTAATTGATGATTAAATTAATGGCAAAGGTAAGAAAGGATAGCTACTGACTTTACTCTAAAAGCTATGACTCATCGTTTAGCCCCGATAGAAGTGGAAATCCTTTTATTTTTTTCTTAAAAATAAAAGATTGTAGCGAATAGCGGGAATAGGATTTATAAATAGGCCTAGAAATCAGCTTCCAATCACAAAAAAAAGCCTCAATAAATGAGGCTTGTAATCTAGAAAACTTCGCTCGCTTCTTTTAATTTCTCCATATTGTTGACCAATTGTAATTCGTCAACAATTTTCTGGATATCTCCATTCATAATGCTACTCAAATCGTATAAAGTCAATCCAATTCGGTGGTCTGTTACACGTCCTTGGGAATAGTTATACGTACGAATTTTAGCCGAACGGTCTCCTGAACTTACTTGCGAGGTACGTTTGGTTGCATCTTCGGCTTGTTTTTTAGCCAATTCTTGTTCGTATAAACGGGAACGCAAAACACCAAATGCTTTGTCTTTATTTTTGTGTTGTGATTTTTGATCTTGACATTGGGCCACCAATCCTGTTGGAATGTGGGTTAAACGAACCGCCGATTTGGTGGTATTTACTGATTGTCCACCAGGTCCAGAGGAACAGAAAAAATCGACACGAACATCGTTCATATCAATTTGTACATCAAATTCTTCCGCTTCTGGCAAAACCATTACGGTAGCAGCAGAGGTATGCACACGACCTTGGGTTTCTGTTTGTGGTACGCGTTGCACACGGTGAACACCTGCTTCAAATTTTAAAGTGCCATAAACATCTTCTCCTGTTACTTCAAAAATCACCTCTTTGAAACCACCAGAAGTTCCTTCGCTGACATCAACAACAGAAGTTCTCCAACCGCGGCTTTCGCAATATTTAGTATACATTCTAAACAAGTCTCCTGCAAAAATACTGGCTTCATCGCCACCTGTACCGGCACGCACTTCGACCATCACGTTTTTAGCGTCTTCAGGATCTTTCGGAATCAGCATAAACTTAATTTCATCTTCTAATAACGGTAATCTTTCTTTGGCTTCATCCAATTGCATTTTAGCCATTTCGGTCATATCAGCATCACTCCCATCAGCAATAATTTCATTGGCTTCATCAATATTGGCTAATAAAACCACATATTCATCTCGTTTTTCAACCAATGCTTTTATGCCTTTATATTCTTGATTTAATAAAACATAACGCTTTTGATCCATAATAACATCGGGTTGAATAATCAAATCCGAAATCTCGTCGAAACGCTGTTTTACATATTGCAATTTATCTAACATATTCTTCTTCCTTTATTTGGAGCACAAAATTACAAAAAAAATACTTTATTTTTTATTAAAAAATAGCGGAGGTAATTGTATTTTGATTCGTTTGTATTTCTCAAAAAGGTACATGCAATTAGTGAAAATAAAAATAAACACACAATAAGTCATTAACTATCATATTGTTAAAAAATGTAAATAAAATTATCGATAATTAGTCTAAATAAGATTTGTTGATGCTGAATCTTTTTTTTACGTTTGCAGCATTATTTTTAATAAATCTAAATAAAATGACAAAAACAGTTCTCCTATTCGTTGGCTTTTTATTCTTAAGTTTCGATATTTCTGCACAGGAAACCCATACTGTTTCGTCTTACGCTTTTAATAATGAGGAAGCCACAACGCTAAATGATACTGTCAAAAACAAAAAAGGAGAAGTCCTTCAGGAAGTCATCATAGCTACAAACCAACAAAAAGATCCAATAACTGTTGGTAAAGCAGGAATAAAACCTATGGATTTACCACAAGCAACATCCGTTATAGAAGGGGAAACGATTAAGCAACAACAAATATTGCGATTGTCTGATGCCGTAAAAAACACAAACGGCGTATATGTTTCTGGAGCAAATAATGCTTCTGGAAATAATCAAGAAGAAATTGGCTCTCGTGGCTTTTCATTCAGTGGTGGAAATACCTTTAAAAACGGCGTTCGATTTAATAGCGCACTCATTCCAGAAACGAGTTCGGCTGAATCGATTGAAATTGTCAAAGGAAGTGCGGCGCTCTTATACGGAAATGTGGCACCAGGAGGAATTTTAAACTTGGTGACCAAAAAACCAAAGTTTGATCAAGGGGGAGAACTCAATGTAAGGGTTTCGGAATATGATTTTTTCAAGCCAACATTAGATATTTACGGAAGTGTCAACGATAGTAAAACTGTTGCCTACCGAATGATTACAAGTTACGAAAAAGGAAATAGTTTTAGAGATGTCGTTTCTAGCGAACGCATTTATTTTAGCCCTTCATTTTTGATCAATTTAAATAAAAAAACAACTTTATTAATTGAAGGCGATTATTTGAAAGACGAAAGAACACCGGATTTTGGTCTTACAACTATTGATTACAAAGTAGTAGAATTGCCAAGAAACTCCTTTTTGGGTTTTAATTGGGGGAAATTCAAATCAGAACAAGAAAGTTTTACTTCAACACTAACCCATCAGATAAAAGAAAATTGGCAAATCAAATCATTGTATTCCTATCAAGGATACACAACCGATTTGTTGTCCAGTTTAAGACCAAATAGCACTAATTTAGTTCAGGCCAATGGGGATTGGACCCGTGGCGTTCAAAAAAATGATGCCAAACAAGACTATAGCTTAGCCGAAATTGATTTAAATGGTACCTTTAAAACTGGTAAATTCAAACACACTTTGCTAATTGGTTCAGATGCAGATAAAAGTACCACTGACACAAGAGCCTTTAAAAACATCACTTTTTACGATAAAATAAACATTTACAATCCTAGCGCTATTATCGACAAAAATCCAGATTATAAATCTGCAATAGTTCCTGAAATGGAAATCAATACTGATTCGGAAACGGTAATAAGAAGATTTGGGATTTATGCCCAAGATTTGGTTGAAATTAGCGAAAAATTTAAGGTATTGGCAGGTTTGCGTTACAGTTATTTGGATAACACAACCAATACATTAACCGTTGCGACTAAAACCAATGTTGAATCAAAAACAAAAGACAATGTATATTCCACTCGATTGGGATTGGTTTATCAGCCCACAAAAAACAGTTCGTTTTTTGCGAGTTATTCTGACTCATTCGCTTTAAATACAGGAACAGATAAAAATTTGAACGCATTACCTTCATCCAAAATAAATCAATATGAAGCAGGTGTTAAAAACGAACTATTCAAAAATCGGCTAACTATCAATGTCACTG
>CALQBR020000128.1 GCA_943328865.2 Sphingobacterium thalpophilum | reverse complement strand
TGGTATTTACAGGACAAAGGGCTATCGACTCAAAAAGAATTAATCGACGTAATGTTAGATATTGAAAGCTAGCGGATTAAAACTTTCTTTATTACTGGATTCGGTTATGAGTTATAATTACTTAAGAAATCAATTCTAAAATCGAGATTGGTTGAGGTTGTTTTGTGAGTTGCCAGCTATTTTAATTGTTTAATGTATCGAACTTGGTTTTTTGCTTCTTATGTTCATTTCAATTAGAAAAGCGTGTTAAGATGTAAAAAGAGTATACTAATTTCTAACGATATAAATTTAATTTAGAAACGTATTTGCCTATTACATCAAATTCTAAATTGATTTTTGAGCCAATTCTAAACTCTTTAAAATTGGTGTTTTCATAAGTATAAGGTATTATGGCTACACTAAATTCATTCTTTAAAGAATTAACTACAGTCAGGCTAACCCCATTTATGGTGATAGATCCTTTTTCTATGGTCAGGTTGTTTTGTTTTTCATCGTATTCAAAGGTGTAATACCAACTTCCATTTGCTTCTTTTATTGATTTACAAACCCCAGTTTGGTCAACATGTCCCTGAACAATATGTCCGTCAAGACGATCCCCTAGTTTCATAGCACGCTCTAAATTTACCAAATCCCCAACTTTCCAGTCCCCTAAATTTGTTTTCTCGATGGTTTCTCGAATCGCGGTTACCGTATAGTTGTTTTTATGAATTGCTACTACCGTAAGACAAACCCCATTATGGGCAACGCTTTGGTCAATTTTAAGTTCCTCTGTTATAGAAGATGCAATTGTAAGGTGAAGATTGTCCTTTTCTTTTTGAATTTCTTGAATCGTACCTAGTGTTTCTATTATTCCTGTAAACATTTCTTGTTTTATTTTACTAAATTTGTAGATCAAAATTAGCAATAAATAACATGTACTCATGGTTAAAAAAGCAGAAAATATAATTGTTGGGATTTCAATTGGAGATTTAAATGGAATTGGAAGCGAAGTAGTGCTGAAAACTTTTGAAGATGCTCGTATGTTGGAATTTTGTACACCAGTTATTTTTGCCAATGTAAAAATACTTTCTTTCGTAAAAAAGAACTTTGAATCAACGGCGATGCTTCATGGGATAGATCGATTAGACCAGATTTTACCGGGAAAGATAAATGTGTTGAATGTTTGGAGAGAAGGGATAGATCTGAATTTTGGGGTCAATGATGATAAAGTTGGGTCGTATGCTATAAAATCGTTAGTTTCAGCAACTAATGCATTAAAAGAGGGGACTATAGACGTACTTGTTACGGCGCCAATGAATAAATACAATATTCAGTCTGAGACTTTTAAATTCCCTGGCCATACGGACTATCTGGATCAGGAATTGGAAGGAAATGCCTTGATGTTAATGGTTCAAGACAATCTGAGGGTAGGCTTGTTAACGGATCATATTCCAGTAAATGAAGTCGCTTCTCATTTGACAGAGGCTTTAATTAAACGAAAAATTGAAACAGTGAAACAATCGCTGATTCAGGACTTTAGTATTAACAAACCTAAAATCGCAGTTTTAGGACTTAATCCGCATGCAGGAGATGGTGGAGTAATAGGAAAAGAAGATGAGGAAATGATCAAGCCAGTAATTAAAAAATTATTTGCTAAAGGGACTATGGTTTTTGGACCTTATGCGGCGGATGGTTTTTTTGGAAGCAATCAATATGAAAAATTCGATGCGGTTATTGCCACATACCACGACCAAGGATTGATTCCATTTAAGACCCTTTCTTTTGGTAAAGGAGTTAATTATACTGCGGGATTGAGCAAAATTAGAACTTCTCCAGATCACGGAACGGCATATGACATAGCAGGAAAAGGAATTGCAGATTATAATTCCTTTAAAGAAGCGGTTTTTTTAGCTTTAGATATTTTCAACTCTAGAATTGAGTATCTCGAAATAAGCAAAAAGCCTTTAAGAATAAAAGAAAAGTAGTTGTAAACAAAAAAATGTTGATAACGCTTTTGATATTACGATAATTTTATATCTTTGCACCCCGAAGTTTCGGGACAAATTGTTGTTACGATGAAACAGTTAAATGAATTTTTAATCCCTTTTGCAGGATTAAAGTTAGGAAAACACCAGTTTGAGTATCAAATAAATAAAGCGTTCTTTGATAGCTTTGATTATGATGATTTTGAAAGTGCAACAATCAAAGTAAGTGTTGTTTTTGAGAAAAAAAACACCATGCTAGAGTTGAATATCAAGCACAACGGGACAGTTTATGTGCCTTGTGACCTGACCAACGAAATGTTTGATTTACCAATTAAAGGAAAAGGCAGGCTCCTTGTTCAATTTGGAGAAGCTTACAATGATGATAATGATGAATTGTTGATTTTGCCTCATGGGGAGCATCAAATAAACATTTCACAATTTATTTATGAGATGATTGTTTTGTCAATCCCTTTAAGAAGAGTTCATCCAGGAGTAAAAGATGGTACATTGAATACCGAAAGCCTTCAAAAGCTCAATGAATTAAGAGTCGAAGAAGTACAAGAAGAAAAGAATAAAGCAGCAGAAAATATTGACCCGCGTTGGGACAAATTAAAACAACTATTAACGGATAAATAATATAGTAAAATGGCACATCCAAAGAGAAAAATCTCGAAAACAAGAAGAGACAAGAGAAGAACGCATTATAAAGCTACGGTTGCTCAAATCGCAACATGTCCTATCACTGGAGAAGCACATTTATACCACAGAGCTTACTGGCATGAAGGTAAAATGTACTACAGAGGACAAGTTGTTATTGACAAACAGGTTGCTGTTGCATAGTCTATTATTACAATAAAAGTATAAACTCTCACCACGTGAGAGTTTTTTTTGTTGGTTACAACTAAGTGCAAATTAGCGCTTTAAAAACAGTAAGGTTTAGATTTTTTTTTGTAATTTAAACCGCTTTTCGCCAGTAATGTAGGAAAGATAATAAAAAAAGCCCCCTATGAATAAAATCACTGCCGCAATCACTGCCGTTGGAGGTTATGTACCTGAGTATGTACTTTCAAACAAAGTCTTGGAAACTATGGTAGATACCAATGACGAATGGATTACTTCTCGAACTGGTATCAAAGAAAGAAGAATTCTTAAAGAAGAAGGTAAAGGTACTTCTTACCTTGCTATAAAAGCCGCACAAGATTTATTGAAAAAAGGCAACATTGATCCTTCAGAAATCGATTTGGTATTGATGGCTACTACAACGCCAGATATGCCAGTTGCTGCAACAGGTGTTTATGTAGCGACACAAATTGGTGCAGTTAATGCTTTTGCCTACGATTTACAGGCTGCTTGTTCTAGTTTCTTATACGGTATGTCAACCGCTTCAGCCTATATTGAGTCTGGAAGGTATAAGAAAATACTTTTGATTGGAGCCGATAAAATGTCTTCTATTATTGACTATACAGATCGAGCCACTTGTATTATCTTTGGTGATGGTGCAGGGGCGGTGTTGTTTGAACCTAATTATGAAGGATTAGGGTTTCAGGATGAATTCTTAAGATCTGATGGTATTGGAAGAGATTATTTAAAAATTGAAGCGGGTGGTTCTATCCTTCCTACCTCAAAAGAAACGGTAGAAAACAACAAACATTATGTATATCAGGATGGAACTACGGTTTTTAAATATGCCGTTAAGGGAATGTCTGATGTTAGTGAAGAAATTATGCATCGTAACAAGCTGACTAAAGACGATGTCAATTGGTTAGTGGCGCATCAAGCCAATAAGAGAATTCTCGATGCAACTGCTGGTAGAATGGAATTGGACGATTCTAAAGTATTGATGAATATTGAAAAATATGGAAACACAACTTCTGCTACATTGCCGTTGTTGCTTTTCGATTTTGAGAAGAAATTAAAAAAAGGAGATAAATTAATCTTTGCTGCCTTTGGAGGAGGATTCACATGGGGATCTATATACCTGAAATGGGCTTACAACAAACAATAAATTAACCCAAACACAAAACATTATGGATTTAAAAGAAATTCAAAACTTAATTAAATTTGTTTCTAATTCAGGAGTTGCAGAAGTAAAACTTGAAATGGATGATGTGAAAATCACCATTAGAACAACATTAGAAGGCAATAGCCAAGAGATTACTTATGTACAACAAGCACCTGTAGCGCAGGCTTTGCCGCAAGCACCTGCTGCACCAGTGATTGCCTCGGCGCCAGTGATTGCCGCAGCACCAGTTGATGAAAATGCTAAATACATTACTATAAAATCTCCAATTATTGGAACTTTCTATAGAAAACCATCTCCAGACAAAGCAGTTTTTGTTGAAGTTGGAAGCACTATCGGAAAAGGAGATGTGCTTTGTGTAATTGAGGCAATGAAATTATTTAATGAGATTGAATCAGAAGTTTCTGGTAAAATCGTAAAAATCCTTGTTGACGATATGTCACCAGTTGAATTTGATCAACCATTATTTTTAGTAGACCCATCTTAATAATTATGAAGGCTTAATGGTGGTTGTTTTGCTATCATCGTTTCAAATAGATTTATAATTATCAACTAACAACTAACAATCAATTTAGATGTTCAAAAAAATATTAATTGCAAATAGAGGAGAGATCGCACTTCGTGTCATTAGGACTTGTAGGGAAATGGGAATCAAAACAGTTGCCGTTTATTCTACTGCCGACGCAGAGAGTCTTCATGTGAAGTTTGCTGATGAGGCGGTTTGTATTGGACCACCTCCGAGTAATCTTTCCTATTTAAAGATGTCCAATATTATTGCTGCTGCTGAAATTACTAATGCAGATGCAATTCATCCAGGGTATGGTTTCTTGTCAGAAAATGCTAAGTTTTCTAAAATCTGTCAAGAGCATGGTATTAAATTTATCGGCGCTTCCCCTGAGATGATTGATAGAATGGGAGATAAAGCTTCCGCTAAATCAACAATGATAGAAGCAGGAGTACCTTGTGTGCCAGGGTCTGTTGGAATTTTGGAATCTTATGAACAAGCTGCTTCCATTGCAAAAGAATTTGGTTATCCTGTAATGCTAAAAGCAACTGCTGGAGGTGGTGGTAAAGGAATGCGTGCCGTTTGGAAAGAAGAAGATTTATTGAAATCTTGGGAAAGCGCACGTCAGGAATCTGCTGCTGCTTTTGGAAATGATGGCATGTACTTAGAGAAATTAATCGAAGA
>CALQBR020000127.1 GCA_943328865.2 Sphingobacterium thalpophilum | reverse complement strand
GTAGAATTATATCCTGATGCGGTGAAAGTAGGGAAGCAGTTCCAACATGCAGACAAACGTTCGATTCCTTTTGCCGTAATTGTTGGCGACGAAGAAATGAAAAATAACCAGTATGCTTTGAAGGACTTGGTTTCTGGCGAACAGCGTAATGTGAGTTTAGAAGAATTGAAAGAAATGCTACAATAATTCAAAGGTGATTGTGTACTGATTCAAGTTTAATCCTTAATAAGGAGATAATGAAAAACCCTAATTACTTATTTTTAAGTAAATCCTCAAATGAATTCAATAATATATATTTTAATTTTTATAATTGATTAACAATAATTATTTATCCTATTATAGTGTGATATTTTGTCTATTTCAATTCTTTTTTAAAAATAAACATATAAAATCACACTATATTGTGATAATTGTATTTAAAGAATACTTTTTTTAGTATTTTTACATAAAAATCACATTATAATGTTAGTTAATCAGATAGCAGAAGCCATACGAACCAGAAGGAAAGAATTAGAAATAACACAATCACACCTTTCTGAATTGTCGGGTATAAGTGTAAATACAATTTATAAATTAGAACGGGGTCAGGGCAATCCATCATTAGAGATTATTCAAAAATTGTTGGATGTATTAGGATTGGAACTCAATATAGATGTGAAAAAAGTTACTAAATGAGAGTAATGAAAATATACCGCAACGGAGTTTTAGCTGGCTTGCTTTCAGAGGAAAATAGAAAAAGTTATATATTTAGATATGACGAAAGTTATTTTAATGATAGCACTAAACCAGCAATAAGTTTGACTTTACCCAAATCAAAAATAGAATATACCAGCCATTATTTATTTCCTTTCTTTTTTAATATGTTAAGTGAAGGGGTAAATAGGAAATTACAAAGCATACAACTAAAAATTGATGAAGAGGATAATTTTGGATTATTAATGGCGACTGCTCAATATGATACCATTGGAGCAATAACTGTAAAACCAATTGCAAAATGAATATTGACGAAATAACCAATTGTCCCGGAACTTTAGCAGAAGGTTTTAATACTTATAGTCCGAGTTGCATAAGGAACTTGTTTAACGGGAAAAAAGTGAGTCATATTTTACCGTATGATTCTACCAATAAAGATGAGGATGTTGCTGAACAGTTTATGGAAAACCGCAAAAGGATTTCTATTTCAGGGGTTCAAGAAAAATTAAGTTTTATACTAGATAAAAACAAATTGCGATTAACTCATCAGGGAGAACAAGGAACCTATATTTTAAAGCCCATTCCAAGAGACCTTAAAAAAGTTGACCAGCTACCGGCAAATGAGCATTTAACGATGCAAATAGCCAAACAAGTATTTGGAATTAATACCGCTGAAAACGCAATGTTGTTCTTTAAGAATGGAACACCAGCCTATATAACCAAACGATTTGATATAAAGGGTAATGGTGAAAAATGGGGTAAAGAAGATTTTGCTTCATTGGCGGGAAAATCAAAAGATAATGCGGGGTACAATTTCAAGTATGAGTATAGTTATGAAGCATTAGGGAAATTAATTCAAGAATATGTTCCAGCTTGGAGAGTGGAAATAGAAAAGTATTTTTCAGTAGTTGTGTTTAACTATATTATCTCTAATGGAGATGCCCACCTAAAAAACTTTTCTTTGTTGGAAACCATTAGGGGTGATTATGTTTTGAGTCCTGCTTATGATTTAGTCAACACAAGATTACATGTTGACGATACTGATTTTGCATTAGATAAGGGGTTATTTGATGATGACTATAAAAGTGAAGACTATAAAAAATCATTACATCCGTCAAAAATAGATTTTATAGAATTAGGAAAACGAATAGGGGTAATGGAAAGTAGGATTGAAAAATTATTAGCTCCTTTTTTAGAGAAACAGAAAATGATAGAAGAGCTAACCAATCTTTCCTTTCTACATCCATCAAGTAAGAGGGCTTATATTCTTTTATATAATACAAAATTGAATTACTTGAAGGGTTCTCGGTAAATTATAATGTCATATAAATTTTTGATTAAAATTTACAACCTCCTAATTAGGGGATTTTTTGCGACCTGTTATTATTGAAAAGGGTTAATGATAACAGTTAATTCCTTACTCTATTTCCTTACTCCATTTCCTTACTCCATTTCCTTACTCCAAAAAATAGATATTTAGAAATAAACCATTAAAAAACCCCTAACACATTGTGTGTTAGGGGTTCGTTTCTGTAGCGAGGACGGGAGTTGAACCCGTGACCTCAGGGTTATGAATCCTGCGCTCTAACCAACTGAGCTACCTCGCCAAAATAGGTTATCACATCCTTGAATGCGGGTGCAAATATAACACTAAAATCAGATTTTGCAAATGTTAAATGAATAAAAAAAATATTTTTTGAAATGCTTTTTTAATTCTATATTTTTGTCTATATTTCAACAAAATTAAACCAATCATGGATAAAATAAGATACGAATTAGAATTCCCCTTAACCTCCTCTCCACAGCTACTATATCAATACATATCAACCCCTTCTGGACTTTCAGAATGGTTCGCTAATAATGTTAACTCTAGAGGTGAATTCTTTACTTTTATCTGGGATGGTTCCGAAGAAAAAGCAAGACTTTCTTCAAAGAAAAGTGGGGAAAAAGTAAAATTCAGATGGATCGATGAGGATAATAAAGACACTGATTTTTATTTTGAACTTCGCATTTTAGAAGATGAAATTACCAAAGATGTATCGTTGATGATCACCGATTATGCGCAAGAAGATGATTTAGAGGAAGCCAGATTGCTTTGGGAAAATCAGATTTCGGATTTAAAACATGTCATCGGTTCTGTTTAGTTTCTGATTATTAAAACTTATATTTGCCCTAAATTAATTTAGGGCTTTTTTTATGATCAATTTTAATGGAACGCTCCATTCCTCAGCAGATAATTTGTTAGTAAACAATCGTTCTTTTCTATACGGGGACGGCGTTTTTGAAACGGTAAAAATTGTTGCTGACAAGATACTTTTTGTAGAAGATCATTATTTTAGACTCATGGCTTCCATGCGTGTGGTTCGAATGGAGATCCCAATGAATTTTACCCTTGAATATTTTGAAGAGCAAATTTTAGTTGCTCTAAAAGGCAATAATCTTTCTGGTGCCGTTAGAGCAAGAATTACGGTTTATCGGAATGATGGCGGATATTATTTGCCAAAAACAAACGCCGTTTCTTTTTTGATAGAAGTCGTGTCGATAGACAACGCTTTATATCGTATTGATAAAACCACCTATGAAGTAGATTTGTACAAGGACTTTTATGTAGCCAAACAATTGCTTTCTTCAATTAAAACGACCAATAAGATCATTAATATCACGGGAAGTATTTTTGCTAAAGAAAATGGATTGGATAATTGTTTGCTGTTAAATGACAGTAAAAATGTAATCGAAGCCTTGCAGGGCAATATTTTTATGGTGATGGATGGAAAGTTGATTACGCCACCAGTTTCTGAAGGATGTCTCAATGGGGTCATGCGAAAACAAATCTTGTCATTGGCTAAGAAAATCGAAAATTTGGAAGTGCTTGAACAACCTATTTCGCCTTTTGACCTTCAAAAAGCGGAAGAATTATTTATTACTAATGTTATAAAAGGGATTCAGCCCATTACAAAATACCGTAAAAAAGAATACGGTAGTGTTGTAGCAGAATCGCTTTTAATCCAGCTGAATGCTCAAGTGACACTCGGTTAATTTAACAATGGATTCTCGGGAGAATTTGACCAAATCATATAATCGCCACCCAATTCTAATATTTTTTCTTTCCAGAAATTAGCGGTTGACTGCCCTATGATTTTCTTTTCATAGCGATTTTTAGCCACTATCCATGAATTGAGTTGTGTCTCCTGTTCTAATTGTTTAACCTCCCAACCAGTATACCCTAAGAAAAAACGAATATGACTTTTTTTAATTTTCCCTTCGTTAATTAAGTTTTTAGTCGTTTCAAAATCACCGCCCCAATAGATTCCACTTGAAATCTCGATACTGTTGGTGATGATTTTAGGAATATTATGAATAAAATAAAGGTTATCCTGTTCTACGGGTCCGCCATTGTAAATTTGGAAATCCGCATGAATATCAGGGATGAGTTCGTTTAGCGTGTATTTTAAAGGCTTGTTAATAATGAAGCCGATAGAGCCGTCAGTACTGTTGTGTTCTGCCAATAAAATAACCGATCTATTAAATGATATGTCACAAATTATGGAAGGTTCTGCAATGAGCAAATGGCCTTTTCTTAGTTTTTCTGAAATCATTTTGTTCTATTTTTAATTAAATTTAACAAAAAAAAATAGGATGCCCCAAAAAAAATCGATAATTGTATAAAAAAAGCCTTCCAATTGGAAGGCTTTAATTTATAGGGATAAGTAAGTATTAGTTTACAGCTGTTTCTAATTCTGCTCCAGCTTTAAATTTTACTACTTTTTTAGCAGCGATTTTAATTGTTGCTCCAGTTTGAGGATTTCTTCCGTCTCTTGCAGCTCTATCAGATACCGACCATGATCCAAAACCTACTAGAGATACTCTTCCTCCTTTTTTCAAAGTACCACCTACATTACCTAAAAATGATTCTAACGCTAATTTAGCAGCTGCTTTAGTGATTCCTGCGTCAGCAGCGATAGCATCGATTAATTCTGATTTGTTCATAATAAAAGTTATTAATTGTTGGTTAAATAATACGTTACACTTAACAAATTTAATAGGAATTCCTTGCCGCACAAGTCTTTTTCGGGATTTTTCATTAAATTGTTAATAACTTTACTTTTTTTGTTAACAAGACTTGTTGTTTTTCTTAAAATTCAGCCAATATCAGTGTTTTAGCCACTTAACAAACCGTAGCATTTTCTGAGAAAGTAATTCCATTCAATAATTCGGCAGTACTCATTTTTTTCTTTCCTGGAAATTGTAAGTTCAATATTTCGATAAATCCGTCTTTAACGGCAATTTTTAATTCTTTTTTGCTGGCTATCACTTTTCCGATAGGTTCGTGATGTTTTTCAAAATGAATTTTCGCTTGATCAATTTTTACATTCCATTCTTGTTCTTTGTCTTTAAAATAGCACCAAGAACCTGGGTAGGGAGAAAGGCCTCTGATGAGGTTGTGGATTTGCTGAGCGGATTGATTCCAATCGATTTTACAATTTTCT
>CALQBR020000126.1 GCA_943328865.2 Sphingobacterium thalpophilum | reverse complement strand
TGTAGCCTTTAATTTAACTGAGAAAATCCAACTAATTGGAGGATCTTGGTATGGAGGAGAGATGAAAAAAGGCTTGTTTTCATTGATGAATTACTACTTGCCATTAAAAGGAATAGCTTCGATGCATTGTTCTGCCAACAAAGGAAAAGATGGTGACGTGGCGGTTTTCTTTGGATTGTCAGGAACAGGAAAGACTACTTTATCTACAGATCCTAAGCGCGAGTTAATTGGTGACGATGAACACGGATGGGATAATGATGGTGTTTTCAATTTCGAAGGAGGTTGTTATGCTAAAACGATTGACTTAAGCAAAGAAAACGAACCAGATATTTATAATGCCATTCGTCGTGATGCCTTATTAGAAAACGTTACGGTTGACGCAAATGGAAAAATTGATTTCTCAGATGGTTCAGTGACACAAAATACGCGTGTTTCATATCCGATTCATCATATCGATAATATTGTAAAACCGATTTCAAAAGCAGGACATGCTTCAAAAGTAATTTTCCTTACAGCCGACGCTTTTGGTGTGATGCCTCCAGTTTCTAAATTAACTCCAGAGCAAACTAAGTATTTCTTCTTGTCTGGATTTACCGCTAAATTGGCTGGTACAGAACGCGGGGTTACAAAACCAGAACCAACATTCTCGGCTTGTTTCGGTAAAGCATTCTTATGTTTACACCCAACAAAATACGGAGAGGAATTGGTAAAGAAAATGGAAGAGCATAATGCTACCGCTTACATGGTAAATACAGGTTGGAATGGAACTGGCAAACGTATTTCTATTAAAGATACTCGTGCCATCATTGACAGAATTTTAGATGGTTCTTTGGAAAAAGCAGACACGCAAATTGTACCTATTTTTAACCTTGAAGTACCAACTGCATTAGAAGGCGTAAATACAGAAATTTTAGATCCAAGAAATACTTATGCCGATGCAGCCGAATGGACTGGAAAAGCGACTGATTTAGCGCAATTGTTTATCAAGAATTTTGCGCAATACACCGTAAACGAAGAAGGTCAAAATTTAGTAAAAGCTGGTCCACAATTGTAGGCTTAGTCTTTTAATCTAATACCAAAAAAGCTGTCTGAAAATTATTTCAGACAGCTTTTTTATTATAACAATCTAAATAATATAGAGAGTAGGAATATGCCTTTTCAGTAGGTTAAATTACCAAAACAAAAGTAATGACCATTGAGTATTTCCAAGACAACGACAGGTAAATTCAAAGGAATAAAATTAATTCAGTGCTGTGGATTTAGAAAAAATCGATTTTAAGAAACAGAATCGGCTAAGTGGGAGAAGACTTTGAGAATCCTGATGCATTAATAGTCTCTTCAAACAAAGTTACATCAATAGCATTTTCCACCTGATAGGCCCCTATTTTGGTTCTTCTCAAAGCAGTCAAATGCGCACCCGATTGTAATGCCTTCCCAAAATCGAAGGCTAAGGAGCGGATATAAGTCCCTTTGCTGCATTTAACCCTAAAGTCAATTTCAGGCAAAGCAATTCTAGTGATTTCGAATTCGTAAATAGTAGTTTTTCGCGCTTCAATAACCACTTCTTCACCAGCACGTGCATGTTCATACAATCGTTTTCCGTCTTTTTTGATAGCAGAGAACACAGGGGGCTTTTGGTCAATTTCGCCTAAAAAATGTGTTACAGCTTCATGAATTAGAGCGTCATCAATATGATCCGTTGGAAAAGTTTGATCGATTATCGTTTCTAAATCATAGGAAGGAGTGGTTGCACCAATAAAAAAAGTACCGGTATATTCTTTGGCTTGACCTTGAATTTCAGAAATATTTTTGGTGAACTTACCCGTGCAAACAATCAGCAATCCTGACGCCAAGGGATCAAGCGTACCTGCGTGACCAATTTTAAACTTTTTAGGCAATCCCAATTGGTTGATAAGCGCGTATTTTAACTTATTTACCGCTTGAAACGAACTCCATTTCAGAGGCTTGTCAATCAATAGAACTTGTCCGTTAAGGTAATCTTCGGAAGTAAGCAAGAGGCGTTATTTTAGGTAAGTAAAGTAGATGACAAGAAAAATACCCATAACAATTCGGTACCAACCCCAAGGTTTAAATCCATATTGCTTAATGATGCCAATAAAGAATTTAATGGCAATTATCGCAACAATAAAAGCCACCACATTTCCTATCAAAAATAGTTTTATATTTTCTTCAGATTGCAATAACAATTCATAGCCTTTTAGTTGTGTGGTTTCATAGGTTTTTAAAAAAACCGAGTACAGCGTTACCGCCATCATGGTAGGCACCGCCAAAAAGAAAGAGAACTCGGCTGCCGCATGACGGGTTAATCCTTGTTGCATTCCGCCAATAATCGAAGCTGCTGAACGGCTTGTCCCTGGCATCATCGCTAAACACTGCCAAAATCCAATAGCCACCGCTTTTTTAACTGTAATGTCTTCTTCCTGAAGCACGGTTGGTGTTTGGAAACGACTGTCAATAAATAAGAGAATGACACCGCCTAAAATTAAAACAATGGCAATTGGAATAGGATTTCCAAGAACTGCTTCAATCATATCATCAAATAGCTTTCCGAGTACCAACGCGGGAATTACAGCGCAAATCAATTTGATATAAAAATTGAATTTAGAAAAATCAAAAAACTTTTTCCAATATAAAACTACCACGGCTAAAATGGCTCCAAATTGAATAGAAACCTGAAACAACTTCACAAAATCATCATTCTGTATATTGAAATAAGAACTAGCAAAAATCATGTGTCCCGTCGAAGATATGGGCAGGTATTCGGTTAACCCTTCAATAATGGCAAGAATAAGCGCTTGAAAGAAATCCATGGTTTACTTTTTGGAGGTTTTAAAAATAGAATAGATGGTTATTCCAAAACCGATTAAAACTACCGTTGGCGCTAATCGAATCCTTCTAAAACTAAAAACGGCTTCATTAAAAACTTTTGGATCATCACTTCCACCACCAGACATCAAGAAAAATCCTAAAGCAATAACTCCCAAACCAATTAAAAGAATTTTATAATTTACTTTTTCAAAAAGAAATTCGTGTGTGTTTTTGTTTTCCATGTTTTTTTTAGGGCTGCATTATAAAGTGGGTCGGATAATAAATTAAAAGAAAAACCGAATCAGTTACCATTGAAGGCATAATGGGTTTGACTAAAAATTAATACAAATCGTCTGTTCTTAGATTCAAAAAGCGCTGTGTAGCAAAAAAGGTGCTGATCCAAGTAATTAAAATACCAATTAAAACCACGCCTAATAATACCAAACCAATAATCAGTTGATCTTCTAATATTCCTAAATTAGGGAAATGATCATCCAAATAAACCAACGTTCCAATAAGTGCCAAAACCGCTAAAAGAGAACCCAGTAATCCGAGTTTAATACTTCTCCAAATAAATGGTTTTCTAATAAATGATTTTGTAGCTCCTACCATTTGCATGGTTTTAATAATAAAACGATGGGAATAAATCGACAAACGCATCGAACTATTAATCAATAGTACGGCTACTAGTGTTAAAAATCCGCTAATAATCAGGATCCAAAAACTGACTTTTTTGATGTTGTCATTCACTAGATTCACCAACTGCTTGTCATAAATAATATCCGAAACCATCTCATTGGTTCTGATATTTCTTTCAATATTTCGAATGCTATCTGCCACAATATAGTCTGCTTTTAGATGGATGTCGTATGAATTTTGTAGCGGATTAGTACCTAAAAAAGTCATGAAATCTTCTCCAATAATATCGGTGTGTTGTTTTGCTGCCGAATCTTTGTTTACAAAAACACTGGATTTTACGAATTTAGATACCTTCAATTGGGCCCCAAAATTATTCAAAATACTATCATTAGCCTCATTTTTGAAAAATACGGTCATCGCAATTTCTTCCTTAAAGTCATCTGATAATTTTTTGGAATTTAGTACAAATAATCCTAAAATTCCCAATAGAAAAAGGACTAAAAAGATGCTCAGTACTACTGAAAAATAAGACGAAATTAACCTGCGTTTTTGAAATTTATCGTAAGAAGAACCCATATAGAATTGTAATTATTGGGTAAAAATAATAAAGAATTTCTTTATATGAAGTTAATAACGTTCAAAGTTTTAACTTTCGTACAATAAATGTAAATTTGCGACTTTGAATTAAATTTTGTAGCAGCAAAAGGAGGTGCTTTTTCCAAAATGCCATTCCCGCTGTCCGCAGTATCTTTTTATTCTTAAAGAAAGAATAAAAAGGATACCCGCTCCCATCGGGGCTAATGAATCAATAGCCGTGTCTGTTTACTAGAGGCGGTTTAGAAACTTAAAAACACGAGTCAACACGAAGTACCCTATGAGATACCATCCAAATGAAATAGAAGCCAAATGGCAACAATATTGGGCAGAAAATCAAACTTTTGCCGCCCAAAATAATTCTGAAAAACCAAAATACTATGTTTTAGACATGTTCCCCTATCCCTCAGGAGCAGGATTGCATGTGGGACATCCATTGGGTTATATTGCTTCAGATGTGTATGCCAGATACAAAAGACACCAAGGATTTAATGTGTTGCATCCTATGGGTTATGATAGTTTTGGATTGCCTGCCGAACAATATGCAATTCAAACCGGACAACGCCCTGAAGAGACTACTTCGGTGAATATTGACGGAGGAACGGACAAAGAAGGAAATCCAATTGCAGGATATAGAAAACAACTCGATAAAATTGGGTTTTCATTCGATTGGAGCCGCGAAGTGCGTACCTCTAATCCAAATTACTACAAACACACCCAGTGGATTTTTATTGAGTTGTTCGATTCTTGGTACAACAAAAATAACGACAAAGCAGAAGCCATCGAAACCTTGATTTCAATTTTTGAAAAAGAAGGAAATACCAATGTTAACGCTGTTTGTGATGACAACATTCAAGCGTTTTCGGCAGATGATTGGCATACTTTCTCAAAAGAGCAACAGCAGCAGATCTTGTTGCAATACCGATTGACCTATTTGGCGGAGACCGAAGTGAACTGGTGCCCTGGATTAGGAACAGTTTTGGCCAATGATGAAATCATAAACGGTGTATCAGAGCGCGGTGGACATCCTGTAATCCGCAAGAAAATGACCCAATGGAGTATGCGGATTTCTGCTTATGCAGAGCGTTTGTTACAAGGTTTAAATGATATTGATTGGAGCGAGAGTATCAAAGAAAGTCAAAGAAACTGGATTGGAAAATCTGT
>CALQBR020000125.1 GCA_943328865.2 Sphingobacterium thalpophilum | reverse complement strand
CTGGTAAATTGGCGCCTTGGTAGACATCAAAAAGATTAATTGCTTTTAATAATGATTTTTCAGTTTGTCTCGCAATCGTATAAATAGCATCAAAATCGATATTTTGGTCCACAAGAAGCGCTAAATCTCTTCGGACTTCAGGGTATTTCGGAATTTCAGAAAATTTAATTTTTGTTGAAATTAATTTTAGAATTACATTCCAATTAAAATCGGCAAACAAAACGTCTTGTTTGATATCAAAATGCTTGAGGATGGATTTTTTTATAGTTCCCAATTCTACAACTGTTTCAGTGCCAACAGTAATAGCAATTCCTTCTGCAAAAACATCTGAACTTACCGGTTCATTTTGTGTTTTTTCAATGCCCAATCGAGTCAAAATGGCATTTACATAGCCTTTAAATAAGAAAAAATCGGATGGTTTTTGAACGGTAGTCCAACTTTCAGACAATCGATTTCCGGACACTAATAATGTTAAATGTTTGCGTTCTTCTAATCCTGTTGGATATTGGTGATAGGTTTTTCCAAATTCAAATAATTTTAAATCAGAATTTCTTCTGTTGATATTATACGAAACGGCTTCTAATCCAGAGAATAGTAACGATTGCCTCATGGCTGATAAATCATTGCTCAAAGGATTTAAAATCATCACATTGAAAGCTTCACTTAATTGTTCAGATAATTTAATATATTCTGGCGAGGTCAATGAATTGGCCATCATTTCATTAAATCCTAATGAAACTAATTGATTAGCAATAATATTTTGAATTTTGTAGTCTTCTGTTCGTGAGGAGTTAGAAATGGTAGCATTTAATTTTTTGGTAAAATTAATATTGTTATAGCCATAGATTCTTAGGATTTCTTCAATAACGTCAATTTCTCTTTGAACATCAACTCGGTACGCAGGAATAATTAATCCTAAACTTTTATCAGAAACACTAGTTACCTTGATATCTAAAGAAACCAATATTTTTTTAATCGTTTCTTTAGGTATTTCTTGTCCAATGATTTTGGTTACATTGTCGTAATTCAATACAATAGCGAAATCCTCTATTTTTTTTGCTAACAAATCAATAATATCAGAAGTTATTTCTCCTCCTGCTACTTCTTGAATTAAAATAGCGGCCCGTTTTAAAGCGTATTGGGTAATTGTTGGATCAATTCCTCTTTCGAAACGAAAGGAAGCATCTGTGCTCAAGCCATGTCTTTTGGCTGTTTTTCTAATTGAAACGGGATTAAAATAGGCGCTTTCTAAGAAAATAGTACTTGTAGTATCAGAAATTCCTGAATTTTTTCCACCAAAGACACCAGCAATACAAAGCGGTCCTTTTTCGTCACAAATCATCAAATCCTCTTCGTGTAAGGTTCTTTCAATGTCGTCTAAAGTGGTGAATTTTGTACCTGCTGCAACTGTTTTAACGATAATTTTACCATTTATTTTTGAAGCATCAAAGGCATGAAGTGGTTGTCCCAATTCGTGTAAGACATAATTGGTGACATCAATAATATTGTTTTTTGGCGTAAGACCAATTGATTTCAATCGGTGCTTCAACCACTCAGGGGATGGTTTTACGGAAACCCCAGAAATGGTTACCCCACAATATCTAGGCGCCAATTTACCATCTTCAACTTTTGCATCTATTTTTAGGGTACGCTTTTCGACTTTAAATTTGTTAACCGATGGTGTAATTAATTCCGAATGGTTGATTTTTTTCTGAATCAGTCCAGCACGCAAATCTCTAGCAACTCCCCAATGACTCATCGCATCAGCGCGGTTTGGTGTCAAACCAATTTCAAACACTTCATCTGTAAGGATGTTAAATACTTTTGAAGCGGGTGTTCCGGGTTCCAAATTTTTATCCAAAATCAGAATGCCTTCATGTCCTTCGCCAAGACCCAATTCATCTTCGGCACAAATCATTCCGTAGCTTTCTTCCCCACGAATTTTCCCTTTTTTAATGTCAAAAGCAATCCCTTCTTTATCGTATAATTTTGTTCCGATGGTGGCTACAGGCACTTTTTGCCCTGCCGCTACATTGGTTGCTCCGCACACAATTTGAATGGGTGTTCCAGTGCCAATATCTACAGTAGTGATTTTTAGTTTGTCGGCATTAGGGTGTGGAATACAAGTTAATACATGGCCTACCACAACACCTTCAAGACCACCCTTTAAACTTTCATATTTTTCGATGCCTTCTACTTCCAAGCCCAAATCAGTTAATAAAGCTGCTGTTTCTTCAGATTTCCAGTCGGTTTTTATGAATTGTTTTAACCAGTTGTATGATATTTTCATTTTTTCATTTTATGAGATTGCAAATATAAGGATTGCTAATTGGAGTAGGAAAGAATTGTTTTTGTTTTTTCTAATTGATTTAACCAATTTAAAGTAGTCTTAAAAGATTAAAAAGAATTATTGTTTTGAATGAATCCATAGGAAATTATCCTTTAGTAATGAGCCTTACCAATAGGCTAATGTTATTTTTTTAAATTGACAAGAATAAACAATTGTATTTTAAATGTTAAATCAATTCCTCAACATGTTTTTTGATATTTTGAGCCATTTTTAGGGTCGGTAAATCATTAGCATCAGTTCCAAATGGATCTTCAATTTCTTCGGCAATTAGCTCCAAACTAGCCAATACATAAAAAATAAATACCACCACAGGCACAACAAAATAACCCAAACTAAATACATAGCCAAAAGGTAAAGTTAACACATAGATAAAGATAAATTTCTTTATAAAAGCACTATAAGAATAGGGAATAGGGGTGTTTTTGATTCGTTCGCAAGCACCACAAATATCAGTAAAAGATTGTATTTCAGTATTTAAAATAATCAATTGATCTCCAGTTATTTTTTTAGAAAGATACAAATCATTAATTTTTTGGAACAGCATTTTGGCCACCTGATTGGGTTTGTGTCGGTGTTGGTCAATTTCCAAAGAGACATCATCAAATAATTGTAGACTCGTATCGCTGTCATTTAAATGTTTGTGTAAAATAGCCGCATAACTGGGAATCATTTTTCGAAAATAATGTCGGTCTTTTTCTTCTTGTAACATAACGGACAATTTAATAGCAAAATTCCGACTATTATTGACCAATCCACCCCATAATTTACGTCCTTCCCACCAACGATCATAAGCGGTATTGGTTCGATAAGCTAATAATAAGGAGATTACAAAACCCAACATTCCGTGCATAATTGAAATATTCTTCACATGACTATCTTCTGGTAAACGCCAATATTCAATCTCTAAATAGGCGATTCCAGCCGCATAAAATCCTATGATAAACATCATTGGAATCAGTTTTCGAAATGTATCTGCTTTGCTTAAATGGAAAATAAAGCTAATCCAGTCTTTTGGGTTGTAAGAGGTCATTTTTTTAAGAGTTTTTATTGATGATAATTATTGACTTGATAATTATATTTATTTCCTATTATATTTTGAACAGAAACCATTTAAAGGTAAAAAAAGCAAAAATAAGTTATAGAGATAGTAAATTTTGGATAGTTTGATTTTATTTAACAGTTATAGAAACAACTAATTTTTGAATAAGATCAGCTAATATAATTCCAAATATTTTTCTTTTTTGATAATTCGATAAAATCGATTCTCATGGCGTGATGTTCTGGTTTTTCCATCGGAGCATCTTCTTTAAGTATTTTTACCGCATGATGCCTTGCTAATTGGAGAATATCCCTGTCGCGAACAATATCGGCAATTTGAAGATTTAACACACCGCTTTGCTGCGTTCCCATTAAATCACCAGGGCCTCGAAGTTTTAAATCAACTTCAGCAATTTCAAAACCATCATTGGTGCGAACCATCGTTTCCATTCGGGTCTTGCTATCGCTAGATAATTGGTGGGAAGTCATCAAGATACAATAACTTTGATCCGCACCACGTCCCACACGTCCGCGTAATTGATGCAATTGTGACAAGCCAAAACGTTCTGCACTTTCTATAATCATCACACTAGCATTTGGTACATTGACCCCTACTTCAATAACGGTTGTGGCGACCATAATATTGGTTTTACCTTCAGAAAAACGCTTCATTTCAGCTTCTTTATCGGCGGGTTTCATTTTTCCATGAAGAATAGAAATGGCATATTGGGGTAGCGGAAAATCTCTAGAAACACTTTCATAACCATCCATTAAATCTTTAAAATCCATTTTTTCAGATTCCTGAATTAACGGATATACGATATAGATTTGTCTTCCTAAAGCGATTTCATCTCTAATGAATTTCCAAACTTTTAAACGATTGGAATCAAATCGATGTACGGTTTGAATTGCTTTTCGTCCCGGAGGCAATTCATCAATTACCGAAATGTCTAAATCGCCATACAGACTCATGGCCAAAGTTCTTGGTATTGGAGTAGCTGTCATCACTAAAACGTGGGGCGGAATAGTATTTTTCTTCCAAAGTTTGGAACGTTGTTCCACTCCAAAACGATGTTGCTCATCGATAATTGCCAAACCTAAATTCTTAAATCTGACCTTGTCTTCTAGTAAAGCATGGGTTCCGATAATAATATGTAAACTACCGTTTTCCAGTGATTCATGTATAAGTTTACGTTGTGCTGTTCTGGTAGAACCAGTTAGTATTTGAATATTGATGCTTAAATCTTTGGCTAATTCAGACAAACCAATAAAATGCTGATTGGCCAGGATTTCTGTTGGTGCCATCAAACACGCTTGGAAGCCATTATCCAAAGCCAGAAGCATGCTCATTAAGGCAACAATTGTTTTTCCAGAACCCACATCGCCTTGTAGCAATCGGTTCATTTGTGCAGGATTTCCCATGTCATTTCGGATTTCTTTAAGGACTCTTTTTTGCGCATTGGTTAAATCAAAAGGCAAATGATTGTTAAAAAAATCCGTAAAATAGTTACCTACTATTCCAAAGGGATGTCCTTTTATTTTATGTTTCCGAATAAGGTTTTTGGTGATTAATTGTAATTGAATAAAGAACAACTCTTCAAATTTCAATCGGAATTGGGCTTTCGCCAAAGCATCGGCGCTTTTAGGAAAATGAATGTTGAATAAAGCCGCCTTTTTAGGAATCAGTTTTAATTCGTCTATTAGGTAACTGGGTAATGTTTCGGTAAATAATGCTTGTGTTTCCAAAAACAATTGCTGCATCAATTTATTGATCACCCTATTGCTAATCCCTCTATTAGTCAAGGTTTCTGTTGAAGGATAAACTGGTTGCATGGCAGAACGTAAACTTTGTTCGTGCTCAGTGAGCAGCTCGATTTCGGGATG
>CALQBR020000124.1 GCA_943328865.2 Sphingobacterium thalpophilum | reverse complement strand
CTAAACCTACATTTCGGACAAATATTGTTGTCTGTTTTTAACACATACTTAAATGATTGTATTGTTTTTACACAATGTGACGACTGTAGATTTTCATCATTATACAGTATAAAATCATCTAGATTAATAGATTTATCTAATGCATTTACAACCACAAATTCATTTGTTAATTTACGAACTGCTGGTATATTTTGAGTGTATCTATAATTCATTTTATCGCCACCAAAATTGAATTCAGATTTAAAATCACAGTTCTTACAATATGCGTGTATAAAATTACCCATTTTAACGAAATTTATTTCTCAATAATTATTTAAACTACTCAAAAGCCTACTTTTTATCTGTTCCTTCAAATGAGACGGCTCCACTACCCTAACACTCTCGCCATAACTCATAATCAATCGTTCTAATTCATAATTGATTATCACATTAATTTTAACCTCTAGCGTATTTTCATCAATCCATTTATGCTTTTGGGTTTCATGAATGGATTTACTTTCCATATATTTTCCTGTCATCTGATTGAAGTGCAATATTACATTTTCTAAAACAGCATCTGCTGATTTACTCACGCCTATCATGTCAGAAAAATAATCCGGCCAATCGATAGATTGATTTGCTATGAACGGAACAGCAATGGGCGAAACCGCTACAATTCTGTCAATCGCTACATTCCAATCTGGTCTGTTATACTCTTGGTGCAAACCAAAGAGAAACCAACGGTTGTTATATTCCTTCAAATAATGAGGATGAAAAACATAAGTATATGGTTCTTCGTTCTTAAAATCTTTATACGTGATTTCTAGTGGTATGTTATTTTGAACGGCATTATATAGAGTACTGAAATATTCAATCCCTTTTAAATCTTGAGTACTATCAAATCCGATAAATGGTTTTTCATTGGTAGTAGTTTTCAAATCTGTTTTCAGTTTGGCAATAATAGCCTGTATCCCATCAAATTGCGGCATCCCCTCAAACTGGGACAATACTTGAATAGCAGATTGAAATTGGTCCATTTCAATTTCGTTTAAGGGCGCATTGTTGATTGAAAAATTAAGGTCTTCATAACGGTAAACTTTCTTTTTTCCATCGTTAAATTCTCCCAATTCAATATTCCATCCTTCAGCACTGCGCATAAAAGCGATATCATCTCTTAACTGACGTGTTTTAATCCCTTTATCATCGCCTGTTATCTCATAAAGCGCTTCGTTTATGGTCTCTAATAAAGTTTCAAAATAATAGGTTTTATATGGATTACGAAAGCACTTGTCCAATATTTTATAACGTATTAAAGGGTTCTTTGTAATAGCCATAATAGGAATTTATTTATATTTACAAAATAATGATTGCGCAAGATATAAAACTCAAACAAACTGTGCGGTAAATTCGCACTAATAAATCATACTTTTGTTTTGGAAGTTATCATACATAAAAAAGGAAAAAGAAAAACACAAATAGATCGATATAAATCAAACAATTACTCACAATAAATTTCACTTTTAACAACAATTGTAATTACTATTAAAAAGCTTTATGATTATATTATCAGTCTATTTGATATTTGGAATTATTTTAAATCTAGTTGGACCACTTGCCATTCATTTAAGAAAAGAGGACGACTATGCATTAAAAACCAATAAAAACAAAAGTTGGTTTTATAAATATTCCTTGATTGTCTTATTAAGAATAGTTGGAACAATCACTTTTCCTCTATTCTATTTCAACTATTACATTAGGAATATAAAACCCACACAGCCCGATTCATCTAAATCACACATAAATGGTGGTGTAATCAGAAAGTTTAGAAAAATTGGAAAGGCGAAGAATTCAGCGCCATCAGACAAAACATCCGATGATAAAATTCTTGAAATCTATATGTTAGTTATTTATAATTTTACTAGAGCAAGCATTGGAAAAAAAGAAAGAATTCCAGTAGAGAACTTAGATATCATTGCCCTTAAATTCTTCACCGTTTATGAAGAATTTGGAGATGACTTCCTGAAACATCATCTTGAATATGAATTAAATTATTTTAGGCATAATGGATTAAGACAAGAATATTTGTTGACTTCAAGCTAAGATTCATTTTATTTAAATTACTGTGCAGTAAAATTGCACTATTTGATTATACGTTTGCAGTGTCAAACAAAAGTTCTTTGAAAAACCGTAGTAAAAATATTGAATTGTCTATCGCAAGATAGACTTGCCTGCTGGAAATAGTATTTATATTATTTCAAATCGGCTGGTGGTTTCAGAGCAATCTGAAGCTGAATGTTAGTGGAGTAATTTTTAAGAACGACAACCTCGTTTCAAAACCCTCACTTATATATTGCATCTATAATTTATATTATATCTATTTTATGTTATTTAAGTTAAATTGATACATAAAGAAAGAATAGCAACTACGGTTTACAAAGAATTTAACAATACTAAAAATGAAAACAACTCCCGATTTTAAAATTACTATTCAAAAGGCATTCAATGCAATGGAGACCAAAAGCGATTTTCTTGCTTTGTTGAATATAGCAAAATCTGAAATCTATGGAGATAAAACAATTCCGTTTTCAGAAAAGCAGTTGAATTATTATATTACAAAGGATAGTACTACAATAAAATCAAAAGTTGATTTTCGATTTGATTTATCGGGCGAGGAAGTTGTTGTTAATGAAAATGTTGTTGTTGAAAAAAAGAACCAACACAGAAAAAGTTGTTATACCGCATTTACTATTAAAAAGAAATCTGGAAAAGACAGAACCATTCACGCTCCAGTGAAAGGATTAAAAGAGTTTCAAAAAGCATTGAATTTTATATTACAATACATACATGTACCACACAATGCTGCAACAGGTTTTGTTTTAGGTAAATCGATTGTAGATAATGCAAAAGTACATGTTGGACAAACTTATGTATACAATTTAGATCTGAAAGACTTCTTCCCGAGCATAGATAAATCAAGAGTCTGGGGAAGACTACTTGTACCTCCTTTCAACTTAGGAACAACACCCGAACGCAAAAAAATAGCCAATATGATGGCTACTTTATCGTGCACTCCTTTGGAGGTGGAACGTTTTGTTGATAAAGGATGGATTAAAACGACTACCTCGGTCTTACCTCAAGGCGCTCCAACTTCACCAACGCTTACCAATGCTATTTGTGAAAAAATGGACATTAGACTGCAAGGAGTAGCCAAACGTTTTGGATTGAACTATACCCGCTACGCCGATGACATTACCTTTAGCGCAAAACATAATATTTTTGAAAAAAATCCTAATGCTTTTGAAAAAATATTTATCCCTAACAGCACTTTTGACAACGAAGTACGCCGCATTATAAATGAGCAAAACTTCCACGTTAAAGAAAGCAAGGTAAGGTTGCAAAAAAAAGGGTACCGACAAGAAGTTACCGGATTGGTTGTGAATGAGAAAGTAAATGTATCTCGAAAATATATCAAACAATTACGCCAATGGATTCACTATTGGGAAACCTTTGGTTATAATCGTGCCAATCAGTATTTCTTAAAAAACTACTTAGTTGACAAAATCCAACTCAATAAAGGCACCCCAAACCTAACAATGGTTTTGGGCGGAAAATTACTATATTTGAAAATGGTGAAAGGAGAAAATGACGGAACTTATTTGAAATTGAAGGAGCGCTTTGATGCATTGACGTTAACAAAAAATCCTATCTCTTTTGATAAAAAAGAGAACAACAATATTCTTGATTTAATTTTCGAAGTCGGATTGAACGATGCTATGAAAAATTTTAAAGTTTAGTAATGACAAAATACAATAAAGATAGTTTAGAAAAGCTTCTCTTACTGATAGATGACATTTGTAAGGATGAGCAGAATTTGTGGTTTAAGAATGAATTGAGTTCTAAAATTTCGAAAAACAATTCAATATCAAGCTCAACGGACACCTTTTTAGATATTAAAAAAGACACCTCTAAAATTATTAATTTATTAAATATAAATCCTCCTATTTCTATCGACTTCTCTTTTATTAATCACAAATTATTGAGAACCAGATTAGAATTAGATAATCTAAGAATGGAAAATGTCAGATACGATTTAAAAGAAACGGATGAAATCAAAAGGTTATATGATTTTTGCATCAATGCTTTCTACCAAATAGAAAATCTGATTAACTTTTTTTATTATGAGAAATTCCCAAAAATTGATGCCTTATTATCACATTTAGAAAACATAAAGGATTCTAAATTTAAAAGAAAAGAAGAAAAGAATATTGGAGACATTCCAATTTTTGCAAAAATATACGCCTTTAATAAAACCTATTATACAGAAGATTTTACAGGATATAATATTGATAGTTTAAGACTTATTAGGAATGAAGGCCTACATAGATGTTCAAGAATAAAAAGTATAGAAAACGAAAATAAGCGATTGCATGATTTTTTGAAACATGCAACTTTTCATTCTGTCCATAGCTTAGTAAATTCGTTGGCGGAAAAAGTAAAGGAGAAATTATAAACTTTTCAAGAATCTTTAAAAACACCTATTTTTATTACATTTGTAAATGGCGCAATTAGATATGTTTGGGGGAAATGAGATTGATAATTCATTTCCAAAAGTCGGTTTAAATAAAATCACAAATGGTGAACTTATTTATTTTCCTAATTTTTTCTCAAAATTAGAAAGTGATTTTTTCTTAAAAGCATTATCCAAAAAAGTGCTTTGGAAGCAAGAATCTATGAATATATATGGAAAAACGATTGACTTTCCTAGACTAACTGCTTGGTATGGGGATAATGACAAACCTTATTCCTTTTCAGGCATTACATTAAATCCTACGCCTTGGAATGATGAAATTCTTACAATAAAAAACAAAATCGAGCCGGAATCTAAAGTTTTTTTTAATAGTGTCCTTTTAAACAGATATAGAAACGGTTCCGATTCAATTTCTTGGCATACTGACGCAGAAAAAGAACTTGGTAAAAACCCAGTAATTGCATCCGCTAATTTTGGGGAAACTAGAAAATTCCAATTAAGACACATTACTACAAAAGAAAAATTGGAAATTGAATTAAAACACGGAAGTCTTCTGATAATGCAAGGAGAACTTCAACACTTTTGGCAACATCAAGTACCTAAATCAGCTAAACCTTTAAAAGAAAGAATCAATTTAACTTTTAGAGTAATAAGCTAAATCAGACAGAACTTAAACCATATAAATGAACGAATTACAAAAAATCATTCAAGCTGCCCATAGTAACTTACCCGTTGAAAAGAAATCAAAGCCTTGGTCTTTTGTAAATCATG
>CALQBR020000123.1 GCA_943328865.2 Sphingobacterium thalpophilum | reverse complement strand
AATCATGTTAAAGAAGTCGATATAATGTCCTGCTAAAATTACAATCCCTGCCATAACAATAATCCAAGTGATTCTTTTGAAGTCAGTATTGATTAAAATCAAAATTGGGAATAAGAAGTTCATGAAAACGGCGCCAAAAAATGGCAAATTGTACAACTCAATTCTGGTAACAAAATAAGTTACCTCTTCAGGAATATTAGCATACCAGATCAACATGAATTGTGAAAACCATAAGTATGTCCAAAATACGCTAATTCCGAACATGAATTTAGCCAAATCATGAATATGACTGGTATTCACATGTTCCAAGTACCCTTTTGATTTAAGATATAAAGTAACCAAAGCAATAGTAGTAATACCACTAACAAAGAAACTAGCAAAAACATACCATCCGAATAAAGTACTAAACCAATGTGGATCTATTGACATAATCCAGTCCCAAGACATGATTGATTCGGTAACAATAAAGAATACTAAAAATAGTGCTGAAATGTTAAAGTTCTTTTTGTAAAAACTATCATCATTCGAAGCATCTTGAGCCAAACAATTTTTTCTAGAAAAATGACGGTATAAGTTCCATCCAAACAAAAAGACAGCAGCTCTGATAATCCAAAAAGGAAAATTCAAATAACCAGATTTAGCTTGAATCAGTTCGTCATGCGCTACGACTTTATCATCCATCCAGATGAACAAATGACTAAAGTGTAATCCACAAAGTACCAATAAGGTGAAAAAAATAATTGAACCAGGCAACAAATAAGCAGTAATACCTTGCATCACTCTAAACAAAACTGGAGACCAACCTGCTTGAGCTACTTGCTGAATAGCATAAAAAGCCAACACGCCCATAGAAACAAGCATAAAGAAAATACAAGCGACATATAATGCAGCCCAAGGCTTATTTTGCAATTGATGCAAAACATGTTCTAAATGTGCTTTGTGTTCAGCATCAGCATGAACTTCATGAGCTCCATGCGGTGCTTTAGAAGCTTCATGATGGGAACCATGACTATCAGCGGCAAGAATTTTTTCCACTTCTTGAATGTCTTTCGGGGCAGTTAAAAAACCATACCCGATCCCAAGAACACCTAGTAACATTAGGATAAAAGAAAAAGTTTTTAATTTACTTGAAAATGTGTACATATCTATTACGATGAGTTTGTTCTACAATTATAATTCGCTTTTTAGCTTTAGCACATAAGCCGCCACTAACCAACGTTCTTGGCTATTGAGTTGGTTTGCGTGAGAACCCATTGAATTCAATCCATAAGTAACCACATGGAAAATACTTCCTTCTGTTATCGGTCTGTCAGCATAACTTGGAACCCCTAAGAATTTCTCCTGTTTTACTAATTTACCTTTACCATCACCAGCAGTACCATGACAAATAGCGCAATAGATTTCGAAAAGACCTTTTGCTTTTTCCATATCTTTAACTGATAAAGAATCTAAAGGTGATTTCAAATTGGCTTTAGCTAGTTCGTAACCTGCAGTGCTATTTTCATATTCGTAAACATCAAAACCTCTTTTGATCGATCCTTTGGCAGGAAGCTGACCTTCTTTACCATTTTTAAAGGCATGTGATTCAGAATAAGTTTCGTAACCTACTGACTCATACATGTTAGGCATGTATTGATAATTAGGACTTTTTGTATCATGGCAAGAAGTGACTAATGCTGACAGACCTAAAAAAATGATTATTTTATATCCCTTTTTCATATCTTCTTATTAATGCTTATCGATTACTTTAACTTCTACCGCACCTGTACTTTGGAAAAAAGAAACTAATTCTTCTTCGTTATCGTTAACAGCAACTTCCATCAAGAAGTGATCGTCAGTAGTTCTTACATCTGGATTTTCTGCTTGCTTGAAAGGCCATAATTTACTTCTCATATAAAAAGTAATAACCATTAAGTGAGCGGCAAAAAATACCGTTAATTCAAACATAATTGGCACAAAAGCAGGCATGTTCTGAACATAACTAAAACTTGGTTTTCCACCAATGTCTTGAGGCCAATCCTGAATCATAATAAAATTCATCAGTGTAGTCGCTACTGAAAGTCCAATACAACCGTAAATAAAAGCACAAATGGCTAATCTAGTTGGGGCAATTCCCATAGCTTTATCCAATCCGTGAACCGGAAAAGGAGTAAAAACTTCTTCAATATGATGATGAGCTGCACGTGTTTTTTTAACCGCATCCATCAAAATATCATCGTCATTATAAATGGCGTATATTACTTTATTACTCATGGTGTGAATCTTTATTTGCTTCTCTTTCTCTAATGTAATTATCTCCAGTTCCTTTCAAAATTGTCTTAACCTCTGCTTGAGCAATCACTGGGAAAGTTCTAGCATATAATAAAAACAATACAAAGAAGAAACCGATTGTTCCAATGAATGTTCCAATATCAACAAATGTAGGTGAGAACATCGTCCAAGAAGAAGGAAGGTAATCTCTATGTAAAGACGTTACGATAATTACGAAACGCTCGAACCACATTCCAATGTTTACCACAATCGAAATAACGAAAGAAAACATAATACTAGTTCGTAATTTTTTAAACCACATGAATTGAGGTGAGAAAACATTACAAGACATCATAGCCCAATAAGCCCACCAGTAAGGTCCAGTTGCTCTGTTCAAGAAAGCATATTGTTCATACTCTACTCCAGAATACCAAGCAATAAACAACTCCGTGATATAAGCTACCCCAACAATAGAACCAGTAATCATGATAATGATATTCATCAATTCGATGTGCTGAATAGTAATGTACGCTTCTAAGTTAGAAACCTTTCTCATTACAATAAGCAAGGTGTTTACCATCGCAAATCCTGAGAAAACTGCTCCAGCTACAAAGTAAGGTGGAAAAATCGTAGTATGCCATCCTGGGATAACAGACGTTGCAAAGTCCATAGATACAATGGTGTGAACTGAGAGAACCAATGGTGTTGCCAAACCTGCCAAAACCAATGAAACTTCTTCAAAACGTTGCCAGTCTTTTGCTCTACCGCTCCAACCAAAACTCAAAATAGAATAGATTCTTTTATTGAAAGGTGTAACTGCTCTGTCTCTTAACATGGCGAAATCAGGAAGTAAACCTGTCCACCAGAAAACCAATGAAACAGATAAATAAGTAGAAATTGCAAATACATCCCAAAGCAATGGTGAGTTAAAGTTTACCCATAATGAACCGAATTGGTTTGGAATAGGTAAAACCCAATAAGCCAACCATGGACGACCCATGTGAATGATTGGAAAAAGACCCGCTTGAATTACCGAGAAAATAGTCATGGCTTCTGCAGAACGGTTAATTGCCATTCTCCATCTTTGACGGAATAATAAAAGTACAGCGGAGATTAATGTTCCTGCGTGACCAATACCAACCCACCAAACGAAGTTAGTAATATCCCATGCCCAACCAACTGTTTTGTTTAATCCCCAAGTACCAATACCGGTAGAAATAGTGTAAATAATACAACCTAATCCCCAAAGGAATGCAGCTAATGCGATTGTAAAAACAATCCACCAATGCTTGTTTGCCTGACCTTCAACAGGGGCAGCTACATCTATTGTTACATCGTGATAAGACTTATCACCTATAACTAAAGGTTTTCTAATGGGAGCTTCGTAGTGAGACGACATAATCCTTTATATTGTTAATTAATTTATTTTGACTAAGTATTTCTAACTTTTACATGGTAGATCACATTCGGTTTTGTACCCACATGCTCTAACAAATGATACATTCTGTCATCTTCACCTAATTTAGCTACTTGACTTTCTTTATCATTTACATCTCCAAATGTCATTGCACCATTAGTACAAGCGTTTGAACAAGCAGTTTGGAATTCACCATCGACAATGGTCCTACCTTCACGTTTGGCTTTAAGAATAGTCGCTTGTGTCATTTGAATACACATAGAACATTTCTCCATAACCCCTCTTGAACGAACATTCACATCAGGATTCAATACCATACGACCTAAATCGTCATTCATATTGTAATCAAACTCACTGTTTCCATTATATAAGAACCAGTTAAAACGACGCACTTTATAAGGACAGTTATTTGCGCAATACCTTGTACCAACACATCTATTGTAAGCCATTTGGTTTTGACCTTGACGACCGTGAGAAGTAGCAGCAACAGGACAAACAGTCTCACATGGTGCGTGATTACAGTGTTGACACATTACTGGTTGGAAAGAAACTTGAGGATTTTCAGCTGGATTTTCCATTTGACCAAATCCACCCAAAGAACCTTTATCTCCAAATAATCCATCAAAATTTTCTTTCTTCTCGTTGTCTTGAGCAAAAGTATCTTCAGAAGAATAATACCTGTCGATACGCAACCAGTGCATATCACGGCTTCTTCTTACTTCTGATTTTCCAACAACAGGCACGTTATTTTCTGCATGACAGGCAATTACACAAGCACCACAACCTGTACAAGCATTTAAATCGATAGAAAGATTAAAATGATGTCCTACAGAACGATCAAATGAATCCCATAAATCTACTGAAGTAGCTTCAACTTCCTTGTGATCCAAAGATACCATTGGAACAAGATTCCATTCTTTAGCATCTTTCGTATTGAAAATTTCCAAAGTAGTTTCTTTGATAATATCTCCTCTACCCATTAACGTCTTTTGCCCTTGGACACAAGCAAATTCGTGCTCACCAGAAGCTGCAGTTAATTTAGCAGATTGTACCTCATTAAAACCTTTATAAAAAGCGTAAGCATTAACACCTACTTGCATTTCTTCCTTAATCGCCGCTTTTTTACCATAACCCAAAGCCAAACCAATAGTTCCTTTAGCCTGACCTGGTTGAATAATAACCGGCACTTCTAATTTTGTTCCATCAACAGTGATAGTTGCATAACTACCATTCAAACCACCATTAGCAACAATCTCATTCGATAGTCCTAACTTTTCTGCATCTGATTTAGAAACGGTAACATAGTTATCCCAAGATACTCTAGTAATTGGATCAGGAAACTCTTGCAACCAAGGATTGTTTGCTTGTTGACCATCCCCTAAACCTGTTTTAGTATATAAATTCAATTCAAATCCTTCTACAGAATGTGATTTAGCCAAAGAAGAAGCGATAGAATTGTAATCAACCGTTGTAGGAGTAACTCCTGGAATTACAGCAGACACATAAACACCATCGTGAACCACTTTATTCCAAGTTGAACCTGAAATGATACTTGATGCAGTTGCTTTTAAATAATCATAAAACGCAACAGTGTTACCATTCCATGAAAGCAAAGCATCTTGAAACTGTTT
>CALQBR020000122.1 GCA_943328865.2 Sphingobacterium thalpophilum | reverse complement strand
GAAGCGAAACACCAACGGCCATCAGCAAACTCAATGCAAAAACAATCAACGAAGCAAAAGCAGTAGCAGCTTATGAAATTATCAATAAAACGCCAGGGGTTTTAATGGTCAATTTAGGGAATGAGCAACATCAAATGGCGATACGGCAACCGATGACAACCAATGCCTATTATTTGTATTTGGAAGATGGTTTGCCTATTCGTCCTATGGGAATTTTTAACCACAATGCCTTATTGGAAATTAACCAATTCAATCTGCAATGTATCGAAGTGGTTAAGGGGCCTACTTCTTCTTTATACGGACCTGAAGCCGTTGGAGGAACGGTCAATTTAATTTCTGTTCGTCCTCCTGTTACACCTGAGTTTAAATTTGGCGTGCAATCCGACCAATGGGGATACCGAAGAATTCAAGCTATTGGTGGGGCTACCATAGGAAAAGTAGGTTTCAATATTTCGGGTATTTCAAGTATCCAAAAAAATTCTTGGATGACTTTTTCCGATTATAACAAAGACAATATCAATGCCCGTATCGATTATGCCATCAATAGCAAAACCCGTTTGATTAGTAACACCATGTATGGTAAATATTATTCGGATATGAGTGGTAGTGTCAATGAAGATGCTTTTAACAACAGAACCTATACAAGCACCACTGATTTTACTTATAGAAAATCGGATGCTTTAAGAACACGATTGACTTTAGAACATGATTGGAATGCTAAAGCTAGTAGTTCCATTACTGCGTACCACCGCGATAACAAATTGGGACAAAATCCTTCTTATGGTATTCGATGGACCAATGGAAGCGCTACTGCAACTGGAGAAATCAACTCTAGCAATTTCAAAAGTTACGGGGCGTTAGCACAACATACCCATAAATTCAACTTTTGGAATACTAAATTAGTAGCTGGAGCCCTTTATGATTATTCCCCTGCTGATTATTGGTCTTACCGAATTGATTTGAAAGCCAATCTAAATCCAGGAGGAAAAACGGTAAAAAACTATGAAATTGTAGCCGAAAGACCGGATATCAAAATTGCAGATTATACAGCGGATATTTACAATACAGCTGAATTTGCACAGGTAAGTTTTCAACCCTTTCGTCAATTAACGATAACAGGAGGAGCCCGCTATGACAATATGAAAGTAGTGTATGAAAACGCAATTGACAATGGGAATGGATCTAAATTGTATGACAAACTTACTTTTAAAGCAGGTGCTAATTACAATCCATTTTCATTTGCTGGATTTTACGGGAATTACTCCCAAGGATTTGCGCCTCCAGGAGTATCGGCAATCTTCAGAACCAAACCCGGTACTGGCGGAACCACAGGAGTTCCTGCCGATTTTTATTACAACTTAGCTCCTGCCACTTTTGAAAATTACGAAGTAGGCGGTTGGTTATCTGTATTAAAAAACAGTTTGTATGTGGATTATGCTTTGTATTATATGGAGGGTAAAAACGAATTACTAAACATTAAACTTCCTGACAATAGTACCGATTATCGTTCCGCAGGAGCAACCAGACACAAAGGGATTGAATTTGGTATTACTTACAAACCTTCCGAACAAATCAGCTTTAGATTAGGAGGAACTACCGCACAACATACTTACATAGATTTTAAAGTATCGGAAAAACCAACTGATGTATTGAAAAATTTGAACGGCAAAGAAATGCCTTCTGCTCCAAAATGGTCTGGGAATAGTGAGTTGAGCTATTATCCAAAATGGTTGCCTAATTTTAGAACATCAGTAGAATGTCAATATGTTTCAAGTTATTTTCAAGATCAAATCAATACGGTAAAATATGACGGCTATGCTATTTTTAATGGTCGAATTGGCTACCAATGGAAAGGTTTTGAATTGTATGGTAATGTGATGAATCTTACCGATAAACTGTATGCTTATAATGTAACCAGAGCCAATTTATCGACTTCGCAACCTACCTATACTGCTGCAGCTCCAAGAACCTTTTTGGTAGGCTTACAATATAATTTTTCATTAAGAAAATAACTATTTTATTCAACCCCCTTCAGAGTTTTGAACTCTGAAAGGGTTACATAATACAAAAATAAAAAATGAACAACACGCCAAAAGAAGGGAAATCTTCAAAAAAGAAGAACTCAAAGTTCGTTAAAAAAATCAAGCAAAAAATCTATACTTGGCATCGGATTATCGGAATCATCACGGTAATCCCTGTAATCTTTTGGTGTTTATCAGGAGTCATGCATCCGTTTATGGCGCATTTTTTCAAGCCTGAAATTGCAAATGAGCGATTCAAAGCGCCTGCGATAAAACAAAGCCAATTGCCGCTTTCCATAGCGACGGTTTTATCCAAAAATAAAATCGAGACAATTCTGAATTTCAAAATAGTTTCTTTTGAAAATGCCATTTACTATCAAGTTAAAACTACTGATGGCCAACTGCACTACTTCCAAACCGCTACTGGATTAGAATTACCAAATGGGGATTCCCATTATGCCGAATGGTTGTCACGCTATTTTTTAGAAGACCAAAAAAGTAAAGTGATTTCGAGTGAAATCATTACTTCTTTCGATTCGCAATACAAATATGTGAATCGCTATTTGCCGGTGTACAAATTGACCTTTGACCGTCCTGATGGAATGGAAATTTATGTAGAAACAGCTTCGAGTAAATTGGCGACTTTTAATCCCAAATCCAGACAATTCTTTATTTGGTTTTTTGACACTTTTCACAATTGGTCCTTTTTAGATAGCATTACTAACATTGGTTTTAGGGTTTGGACGATGGTATTGTTACTTTCTATCATCGGAATTTCTGCGTTATCAGGAATTATTATTTATGGTTTGTTTTGGAAACAATTCAAAAAGCAACCAGTTACCAATGAAAAACCAGGAAAATTCAGAAGACACCATCGAAAAATTGGGATTGCTGTTGCTTTCGTTTCCTTAACCTTTGCCTTTAGCGGTGGCTATCATGCCTTAACCAAACTCAAGCCAAATGTTTTACCGAAAATGATGTATGAACCTACAATTGCCATTGAAGATTTAAAAGTTGCCAATACGGCTTTGCTTATCGATTGGTCGAAATTCAAAAACTGCTCGGTAATAAAAATGAACGATACGACTTATTATCAGGTACAAACGACAAAGGGACCTAAGAAAACAGTCACAACTTATATTGATGCCATTAACGGTAAAGTTCATCCTAACAAAGAACAAGCGTATGCCGAGTTTTTAGCACAGACCTTTTCTGAAATGTACAGCTCAAATGCCGCTTGTTGTGAAATGCAAGAACCTGAATGCAAAGCAGCAACGGATATTTCAGAAGCGAAACTACTAGAGACCAAAACGCTTTATGATTTTGAAAAACGAGAATATGGATTTGTCAACAAGCGCTTACCCGTGATCAAATTGGCGTATGACACTCCTGAAAAAACAACTTATTACATTGACACTGCTACTTCTCATTTGGCCACAGTCGTTACAAATGCCGATCGTTTGGAAGGCTATTCCTTTGCGATTCTGCACAAATTTTTATTTATGGATTGGGCAGGAAAAGGCATTCGGGATTTTGTTACGGTAATTGCGGCTATGGGTCTTTTAGTGGTTAGTCTTTTGGGATTGTATTTGTTTGTAAAGAAAAATTAAAAGGACCGTTCATTGCCGAAAACAAATATTGGAGTATTTCCTATTTGAGTAATTGGAACAAATAACAAAAAAGAGGTTGTCTCACCTATTGTGAGATAGCCTCTTCTCTTTTTGTATTTGGCTAACCAAATTTTATCCTTTAAGTTAAATTAAAAGAGCTATTTCCCTAGAATATGCAATTCTGTGAAGGTATTAGGCACTATGATTTCATTTACGAAGCCTTTTTTCAAAACCTTTAAACTCATTTTTTCTCGATCCAATTGGATGTTTTTTATATCAAAAGGCAATCCATGGACTTCTAATTTGAAACTTTGTTGAATGGTATCAAAATGACCTACTTGATGCCTTTGTAAAATCAACTCTTTTTCTTTTCCAATCAATGTAAAGGTGGTTAGACTGTATTTTCCTTTATTGTATTCATAGCCATCATGAGCATCTTCATACACTACCGACTCTTCTTTTCCATTTTTATAATACAAGGCCAAGGTCAATTCCGTAATTGGTAACTCCCCTACAAATTGTTGAATAGGATATTTGGGAATAACTGCACCTTCCAAAATGAAAATTGGCATCGTGTCTAAATCAGCCTCTACCCAAGATTCTTTTCCGCCTTCGAATTTTTCATTATTCCAATAATTAAACCAGTTCCCCCTGGGGAAATACATCCTTCTGCCTTTTGCATTGGGCTCTATAATAGGGCAAACAAGTATTTTATCACCGAAAACAAATTCATCGGTACGGTAATGGGTTTGAATATCCTCTTGATCGAACAACACTAATGGTTTTATAATAGGCGTTTTATTGTTGGTATAGTGCCAAAAAGCAGAGTATAAATAAGGTAACAGTTGGTAGCGTAATTCAATAAATTTACGTACAATCACCGTGATTTCACCATCAAAAGACCATGGCTCTTGGTCTCCATGATCCCCCGAAGAATGAGTTCGACAAAAGGGATGAAAAACGCCCAATTGTATCCATCGGGTAAACAATTCCCCATCGGTACGTTCTGCGAAACCACCAATATCCGATCCTACAAATGAAAATCCGGACATACTCATTCTCTGCACTTGAATATTGGCTATCGACAAATGTTCCCAGGAAGCAACATTATCGCCAGTCCAAGTTGAAGTGTACCTTTGTGTCCCTGAATAAGCCGCTCTTGTGATTACAAAAGGACGCTTGGGATAGGTAAATTTCTTGACACCCTCATAAGTTGCTCTGGCCATTTGCATTCCATAAACATTGTGTGCTTTTCTATGGCTGCAAGGATTTCCGTCATAGTCATGTCTGACATCATTGGGAAATGATTTATTAGGTACTTCCATTACAGCGGGTTCATTCATATCATTCCAAATCCCTCGAACACCAATTTCCTCAACTAATTCCTTAAACAAACCACTCCACCAAGTTCTTACCTTAGGGTTTGTAAAATCAGGAAAATAACAGTCTCCAGGCCAAACTTTACCTTTCATATAGGGTCCATCGGCACGTTTGCAGAAATAATCATTCTTTAATCCTTCGTTAAAAATGGAGTAACTGTCCTCTATTTTAATGCCAGGATCAATAATGGCTACTATTTTAAAACCTTCAGTTTCCATTTCACCCACCATGCGTTTCATATCAGGAAAATAGCTTTTATTCCAAGTAAAACACTTAAATCCATCCATATAGTCGATATCCAAATACAAGGCATCACATGGAATTTGCAATTGTCGGAACTTATTAGCTATTTCCATTAACCTACTTTCTGGATAATAACTCCATTT
>CALQBR020000121.1 GCA_943328865.2 Sphingobacterium thalpophilum | reverse complement strand
CATCTCAAAGACGGATTTGTGGAAAACCAAAGGAGTAAATCCCATTTGATTGCTGCGATTCATCACACCATTGAAAAGCAACCTGCGGTTAGACATTATTTCCCGAGCTATGAAATGATGATGGATGAACTGCGGGATTATCGGTTTTATGCACCAGACATGATACATCCCAGTCCAACAGCGATCACCTATATTTGGGAGCGCTTTAAAAACACTTGGATGACTGAGGATACTTATAAAACCATGTATGCGGTTGATGCGGTTCAAAAAGGTTTGGCCCATCGTCCGTTTAACCCTCATTCAGAAAGTCATTTGGCGTTTGAAGCCAGACTCACCAATCAAAAAGAAAAATTAGTTTTGGAATACCCTTTTATGAAATTTTAAAGGTTTCTAGTTTGCTCCAAAAAATCGAGAGTATAAAATAACTATTTAGATTATAAATTAAATTACCGCCGCTTGGTTGATTACTAAAAAAAATCGATTCAGCGGCGGTTCATTATTTGGAATATGGTTAAAGTTTCTCACTACAGTTTTGTCTCGAGGCGCACGATTCAATAAATAAGTTCTCTATTGATTATTTCTTTGGTTTTGTAGGTTTTTTGTTTGGATTGCTCCAGGTGTTAAAAATAGCATAGACAATTACTTTGTTTCCTTCTATTTCGTAGATAATCAGATAAGGAAAGTCATTTATAAATACTTCTCTATAGGGGTTTCTTTTTATTTGGTAATGTTTGGGATATTTCTGAACCCTTTCCAAATAGTTCTCTAGAGTATTTAAAAACCGATTTCCTAAGCCGATGCGCTGTGCTTCATAATAAAGATAGATTTGTTTAATATCAAGAACTGCTTCTTCTTTAATCTCAAGTTCATACGTCATTAGGAACTATGATTTCAGTAGGCTTTCTTTGACTTCTGTCCAAGAAAAAGAACGACTTTCTCCGTTTAGATGCTTTTCTCTTCGTGCGGCTATAATTTTGTAATCAACTTCAGTAAGCTGATCTTGATCTTCTTCTAAAATCGCTTTTATTTTTTTTAAGACAGCTGCTTTTTTTGTACTTAAAAGCATTTCTATCAGCTCCATTTTTGTCAGTTCCAAGTTCATAATAGCTTTTTTTTATAAATCAAAGATAATTATTTTGTCTCATTCTTTTATTAGGTAAGCCTAAAATTGTTGCATCGCCAATAGCAGGAGAGATAGAAAATCTTTCTTGCACGATAGCTTATTACAACGTAATCTATGAAGCGGCGGTTCATTATTTTAATTTAAACGATTGGTTGGGCACTTCGTCGAATATATTTTTCAACAACTTTGTTTCACTATACATTTGTACCACCATAGCATTAGTAGGTAAAGTTTGTGGTAGATTTGGGGCAAAAAGGGCGGAAGTAACATTCCGCCTTTTTTATTGGTATCAAGTCAAGATTAACGACCAATAAAAATGCCCCTGAAAAGTGAGTTACTTTTCAGGGGCATATCTAGATGGTGCTTTTTGTTTTACAGTTTTCTTTGTAGGCTTTCCCAGCCACCACCATTGAGAACTTCGATGCCGTTTTGTTTTAAAATCGAAGTCGCTTGTGCACTTCTCATCCCAGAACGACAACAAGCAATAACCGGTTTGTTTAGTTTTTTAATTTCTTCAATCTTGGAAGAAATAGTATCTAAAGGAATGTTTTTAGATCCTTTGATATGACCTTCTTTGTATTCGCCAACAGTTCTTACATCTATAATAACTGCTCCTTTTTCCGTAAAATTGGTGATGCTTTCTGATTTATCACCTAAGCCGAACATACTTAATAATCCCATAATTAATTAATTTTAAACAAAGATAAAACGTTGTAAAGGACTAAGCTGTAACAAAAGTTACATAGGAATTATTTAAACCTTTTCTTTTTCAAAAATCAATTCTAGTCCACCCGAAATAAGATGTGCTACAGTGGGACGGTTTTGCTTGAGTTGTTCCAAATGATTTACTACTTGTGAGATTAATTCCTGTTGGTTGTTTTTTTGCAATAATTCGGAAATTTCTATGCTTAGCAACCAATCGTTAGGGTGGTTGTTTTTTACGATTTCAAAGATTTGAGCCAAGCTTCTATTAATCGATTGTCCTTCACGAAGGGCTCTCACGTCTTGGTATAGTTGCTCTAATTCTTCTCGCGCTTGCGATTTTTTAGCTTTTATCGTGTGGCTCGAAGGAACGTGCGTAATCATGTCAAAACTATTGACATCTGCAGGTCCAGAAAAAGCGGACACTACTTTTTTGCCAATAGCCATATCATAGATACCCCATTCTGGTTGAAACAATACGTTTTCCTCATGGGTAACGGTACAGTTTCTAAAACTAATGGTAATGATTTCGCCTCTCAAGTTTCTTGACCCAGTAATGATTTCACCGCTAACGATGATGTTTCCTTCAAATTCAAGAGTAATTTTTTCGCCTTCATATAAGTCGTAAGCTCTTAAATCTCTTGGACTCATGTCTTCAATGGCCAGGTTGATGCCTTTGAGTTTTCCAATTGGACTACCAAATCCTTCGGCGTGGTATTCGGTGCCGTGGCCTACCAATTCTTTTCCGCGGTACGATAAAGCTGTTTTTCCAGTAGTTTGAACGTAAACTGGTTTTCCTTGGTTTTCAATCACATTGGTAAAGATACCTGAAATTTGAATGCCAGTACTCAGCTCAATAGTGCCTAAAGCATTGGATTGTATTAATTTTTCAATACCTGAAAGCCCGCCAGTTCGCAAGGCCATTTTATTGGCAAACTCTTCTAGAACCAAGCTCAAATAAGCAAAATCAGGGGTTACATATAGTTGTGGTTGCGGTTTGGTAATATCAAAACTTTGATTGGCGGCTGAAATATCGTAAGGAATTTTCTTTACGTTATCAGTCATGCACCAAGCACTTTCTCCTATAGAAGAAAGCAAGCCAGCTCCATAAATCTTAGGATTTTCGACTGTCCCGATTAAACCGTATTCTACCGTCCACCAGTGTAGGTTTCTGATTTGTGCCATTTCAGACAATTCACCCATGTTGCTTTGCAACTCATCAACTTTTTTCTCAATGGCTTCTATTGCTGACTTTGGTGTGTCTTCGGCTTCCTTCAAAATAGATAGTAAACGAATGGCTTCGTACATCTCGTAATCATGAGAAGAAGAAATGGCTTTGCAACCAATTTCGCCAAATCGACGCAAATACTCAGCATATTCCGGATTGGCAATAATAGGAGCATGTCCTGCGCCTTCATGAATAATGTCTGGTGCAGGCGTGTATTCAATATGTTCCAATTGGCGAATGTCAGAGGCAATTACCAATACATTATAAGCTTGAAATTCCATAAAAGCATTTGGGGGAATGAAGCCATCAACGGCAACTGCAGCCCATCCAATCTCTTTTAGAATTCGGTTCATTCCATACATATTTGGAATGTTCTCTATAGAAATACCTGTTTGGCGCAAGCCATTCAAATAAGAATTATGGGCAACTTTGCCTAAATAATCCACATTTTTACGCATTACATAACGCCACACCGCTTGATTGATAGGAGTATATTCGCTATACTCCTGTGGCTTGATGAATTGTTTTAAATGGTTAGGCAGTCTATCTATTAATGGGTTACTTTCGAAAGGAGTTTCCATACGGTGTGTTTTTGTGATGTGTAAAATTATAAAAAATAATTTTTAGTTTATTGATATTTATCATGTTTGAAGTATTACCCTACAAATACCTCCTGGAATGATGCTACTATGAATTGTTTCTAAAATACTCAATTTTGTAAAGGAACATTTCCGCCATTTTTTCGGCACGTAATTTGGCTTCCTCGGCGGTTGGGCCATGGAAATGAGCGTCTATAGTGTTATTGAAAAGGGTGATCCAACGATTGAAATGGTCTTTTGAAACCGGCAGTTGTTTGTGAGGAGGGAAGGGACTACCAGAATAGGTGTGTACTTCTAATAGAATGGTTTGCCAAAAGCGGTACATTCTTTCTAAATGTTCGGGCCAACGATTTTGTATTTTTTCATTGAAAATGGGCCCAATCAGATCATCCTGTTGAATGGTTCCGTAAAAAGTATCGACCATTAGCTGAATGTCTTCCAAAGTGGTAATGTCGTGTTTTGTTTCCATTTTAAAATAAATATAGCCTATACAAAGATAGGCTATAAAGTTATTTTTAGGTCGGTTTTTTATCCGATAAGTTGGGTAAACAAATCCTCGTTTTCATTAAGATACTGAAATTGAAATCCTTTGGTATTCATTTTTGTTTTAATGTCCAAAATGTCGTTTTTGTTCTTTAGTTCCAATCCAACAACTACCGAACCGACTTCACGACTGTTTTTCTTAGCAAATTGAAAATAGGTAATGTCGTCATCAGGTCCCAAAATATCATTTACAAATTCCTTCAAGGCTCCAGGACGTTGTGGAAACTGAATCATGAAATAGTGCATTAACCCTTCATATAGCAACGAACGCTCTTTGATTTCAGCGGTACGCTCAATGTCATTATTACTGCCGCTTACAATACAAACCACTTTTTTGCCATTAATTTCATCTTTATAAAAATCCAAGGCAGCAATGGTCAACGCGCCTGCAGGTTCTACCACCATCGCTTCTTCATTGTACAAGCGCAAAATGGTAGTACACACTTTGCCTTCGGGAACGAGTACCACATCATCTAGGTTTTTCTGACAAATCTCAAACGTTAAATCGCCCACCTGTTTTACCGCAGCGCCATCGACAAACTTATCAATAGTATCTAGGGTAACGACATGACCGGCTGCAATAGCTGATTTCATAGAGGCAGCCCCTTCGGGTTCTACACCAATAATTTTGGTATTCGGACTCAACTCTTTGAAAACGGTCGAAAGTCCTGCGGCTAATCCGCCACCGCCAATAGGAACAAATACATAGTCAATGGTTTCTGTGAAGGCTTCTAGGATTTCTAATCCAGTAGTGCCTTGTCCTGCCATGACTTTGACGTCGTTAAAAGGATGAATGAATTTTTTATGATTTGCACTCGCATCAGCAATAGCAGAAGCATAAGCATCGTCAAAAGTATCACCGGTTAAAACAACTTCTACAAACGATTTTCCAAACAATTGGACTTGCTTTACTTTTTGTTTAGGCGTGGTTTTAGGCATGTATATTTTGCCCATAATTTTCAATAAATGACAAGAATACGCTACTCCTTGCGCATGGTTTCCTGCACTTGCACAAACAATACCGTTAGCGCGCTCTTCTTCGGTTAAGGAGCTGATTTTATTGTAAGCACCTCTAATCTTGTAAGAACGAACCATTTGTAAATCTTCTCGTTTTAACAGTATGATCGCGTTAAATTCTTCGGATAGATTTAGGTTTTCAGCCAAAGGAGTAGGGTGAACTACTCCATGTAACTGTTTTTTTGCTTGTGTTATTTCGGAAAATAAATTCATAT
>CALQBR020000120.1 GCA_943328865.2 Sphingobacterium thalpophilum | reverse complement strand
TTCCGTTGTCAGTATCTTTGTAAATCCTACCCAATTCAACAATCCCGATGATTTGGCAAAATACCCTAGAACACTAGCTCTTGATATCGAAAAAATAAAATCATTAAGTGACAAAGTCATTGTCTTTGCACCTCAGGTAAGTGATCTATACGAAAACAGTCCAGTTTCACAACCTTTCGACTTTGAAGGTCTTGAGCACCAAATGGAAGGAAAATTCAGAGCTGGTCATTTCGATGGTGTCGGTACAATTGTGAAACGCTTATTTGAAATTGTAAATCCCACTAAAGCCTACTTTGGCGAAAAGGATTTTCAGCAATTGCAAATCGTAAAAAAAATGGTCCAAAAACACCAATTTCCAGTGTCAATAGTCGGTTGTGCAATTTTCAGAGAACCGAACGGCCTTGCAATGAGTTCTCGAAATGAACTTTTGTCAGCAAAAGAAAGACAAGAAGCAGGGATATTATACCAAATTCTTCAAGAAGCCAAAGTAAAGTTTGGCACAAAAAGTGCTGGTTTTATTTCAAAATGGGTGAGTCACGAAATAGAAAAACAACCTATATTTAAATTAGAGTATTTTCAAATTGCAGATGAAACCACTTTATTGCCATGTATAAGGAAAAGTGAGTCCAAAAAATACCGTGCTTTTATAGCGGTATATATTAACAACATTCGATTGATTGATACTATTTCATTAAATTAATTACCTTTGCCACATGCAAATTCAAGTAGTAAAATCTAAGATCCACCGCGTAACTGTTACCGGAGCCGATTTAAATTATATCGGAAGCATCACTATAGACGAAGCGTTAATGGAAGCCTCAAATATTATCGAAGGCGAAAAAGTAGCTATCGTAAACATCAATAACGGTGAGCGTTTAGAAACCTATGCCATCAAAGGAAATCGGAATAGCGGTGACATTACCCTAAATGGCCCAGCTGCGAGAAGAGTACAAAAAGGAGATGTAATTATCATTATTTCATATGGGATTTTGGAGTTTGAAGAAGCAAAATCATTTAAGCCTACCCTCGTTTTTCCAAATGAAAAAGACAATTCTTTAACTTAGTATTTTGAAAAAAAAAATCAGCACTTGGTTGTCAATTATTCTACCGCTATTGTTGGGTGTTTTTCTGATACATTATTCTTACACTAAGTTTACGCCAGATCAATTGGTCGAGATCAAGGACCATTTTAGAAATGCCAATTACAACTATATTTATTTATCACTTTTTATTGCCTTTTTAGGAAGTGCCTCAAGAGCCTATCGGTGGAAATATTCTTTAGAGCACATGGGTTACCAGACCTCTTTTGCGAATAATTTTATGGCAGTCTCAATAGGGTATTTAATGAATATGACCATTCCGAGATCTGGAGAAATATCAAGAGCCTTAATCGTTAAAAAATATGATAATATCCCTTTTGACAAAGGTTTTGGTTCTATTGTTGCCGAAAGAATCGTAGATATGATTATTCTTTTGTTATTTATCATTTTCGCTTTTTTTGTACAATTTGATATTGTTAAAGCTTTCATTCTTGATAAAATTCCTTTACAAAAACTTTTATTGGTTTTAGCCATTTCAGTTTTATTCGGATTTGCTTTGTTATGGGCATACTTATATTCCAAATCAAAGTTTATTTTCATATTCAAGCAAAAAATTCAAGGACTAAAGGAAGGGCTACTAAGCCTGGTTCGTATGAAAAAAAAATGGTCTTATTTATTTCATACGCTATTTATTTGGTTCTCGTATATATTGATGTTCTACATCAGTATTTTTGTAATTCCAGAGACGAGTCACATTCCTTTCGGTGCTATTATCACTTCATTTGTAGTGGGAAGTATTGCAATCGCTTTTACCAACAGCGGTTTTGGTTCCTACCCCTTTCTAATTTCAAAAATTCTTCTTTTTTATAGTATTTCAGAAACCGCCGGTAATGCTTTCGGTTGGATTGTTTGGACTTCTCAAATGGTGCTATTGGCTTTTTTAGGATGCTTAGGATTTTTGCTGTTGCCGTTTTTAAATAGAAGCAAATAATTTATTATATTGCTGATCTGTTTTAATAAAAATATAGAGAAATATTCATGAAAAAGCTATACTCCTATTTATTGTTTTTTATTTTTTTCCAAACGGCATTTCCTCAAAAGATAAGAGATACAGTTAGTTCTCAAATCCTTAGATCTAATCGGGAAATATACATTTCTTTACCTGCATCGTATCAAAAGTCTCCTAAAAAAAGCTATCCTCTTTTATTATTACTCGATGGGGATTATTTATTAGAGCCCTTTCAAGGTGCATTAAACTACGGTGCTTATTGGGATGATTTACCAGAAGTTATTGTTGTTGGGATATGTCAAAATAAAAGAAAAGAGCGATACACTGATTGTGGTGTTAATCAACAAACAGGGGTTTTAGAGGATAAGGCTGAAGATTTTCTTAACTTTATTGGATCGGAATTGCTAACCCATATTCAAAAGAAGTACCGGGTAGCTCCATTCAAAATTATTGCGGGACATGATATAACTGCTGGATTTTTGAATTTTTATCTATACGATGATAAACCATTATTTGATGCCTATATTTCTTTAAGTCCTGAGTTATCTATTGGGATGGAAGATCAAATAATAGAACGATTATCCTCAATAAGCAAGCCGATTTATTATTACCATTCTATTGCTGATGGCGATATAAAGAAGATGAAGGAAAAAAATCAATTATTGGATGCTAGTCTGAAAGAAATAAAAAGACCGAATCTAAATTATCGTTTTGATGAATTTAAAGGAGCATCTCATTATTCTTCAGTATTGTATTCCATCCCAAATGCTTTATATCAGTTTTTTTCTAGTTATCAGCCCATTTCTTTGGAAGAATTTAATGATAAAATCGCAACTCTCCCTTCGGGATATTCACAATATCTTACTAAAAAATATGATTTTATCGAAAAGTCATTTGGAATAAAAGCCCCCGCTAGAGTCAATGATTTCAGAGCTATTGAAGCGGCAATTTTGATGAAAGAAGACTACAATGATTTTGATGCACTATCAATTTTAGCACGCAAAAGTCATCCCTTAAGTATGATGGCCGATTATCATTTAGCTATGATGTATGAAAAAAAAGGAGATAATAAAAATGCAGTAAAATACTATCTACTTGCTTATCAAAAAGAAGAAATTGGCAGTTTGACTAAATCGATGATGTTTGATAAAGCGGAAACATTGAAAAAAACGTATTCTAAAAAAGGAAAACAAACCACTGAATTAGAAACTGTTAATGATGGGTCAACGGAAGAATTGAAAGAATCAGAAGAAACAAAAAAGGCAGAATAATGGCCAAACTTAAAACCTCTTTCTTCTGCCAAAGTTGCGGTTCACAATATGCCAAATGGCAGGGTCAGTGCAATGCCTGCAAAGAGTGGAATACCATTGCAGAGGAGCTCATCCAAAAAGAAGAAAAAACAATTTGGAAAGCGAATTCTTCTGATGTCAAGAAAGCCTCAAAGCCACTGAAAATAAACGAAATCGATTCCTCGCAGGAAATCAGAATGAATACTTGTGATGGCGAATTGAATCGGGTTTTGGGAGGGGGAATCGTTCCTGGATCCCTTATTCTTTTAGGTGGCGAACCTGGTATTGGGAAAAGTACCTTATTGTTGCAAATTTCTTTAAAGCTGCCTTATAGAACGCTCTATGTTTCTGGAGAAGAAAGCCAAAAACAGATAAAAATGCGTGCGGAGCGAATCACTCCGAATGGGGACAATTGTTATATTCTTACCGAAACTAAAACCCAAAACATTTTTCGCCAAATTGAAGAAATAGAACCAGAAATTGTAATTATCGATTCTATTCAAACCCTGCACACTGATTATATTGAATCAGCTGCGGGAAGCATTTCGCAGATTAGGGAAACTACTGCCGAACTGATTAAATTTGCCAAGGAAACCAATATCCCTGTAATTTTAATTGGGCATATTACCAAGGATGGTACGATTGCTGGTCCCAAAATATTAGAACATATGGTTGATACTGTTTTGCAATTTGAAGGCGACAGAAACCATGTGTACCGGATATTAAGATCTTTGAAGAACCGTTTTGGATCAACTGCGGAGATTGGCATTTATGAAATGCAAGGTAGTGGATTACGCGAAGTAGCCAATCCATCTGAAATTCTAATTTCGCATAATGATTCCGAGCTTTCAGGAACCGCAATTGCTTCAACTTTAGAGGGTATGCGTCCATTGATGATTGAAATACAAGCTCTAGTGAGCACGGCCGTTTATGGAACACCACAGCGAAGTACAACAGGTTACAATGCTAAAAGACTCAATATGATTTTAGCGGTACTTGAAAAACGCGTTGGTTTTCATTTAGGCGCTAAAGATGTATTTCTAAATGTCACCGGAGGTCTTTCCGTTGATGACACCGCAATCGATTTGGCAGTGGTAGCCGCTATTTTATCTTCTAACGAGGATATTCCTATAGGGAAAGATTTTTGTTTTGCAGGCGAAGTAGGACTCTCTGGCGAAATTCGTCCAGTAAATCGCATCGAGCAACGCATTCAAGAAGCCGAGAAATTAGGATTTTCGACTATTTTCGTGTCCAAATACAACAAAATTGCTTTAAAAAACACCCTTATTTCCATTAGAATGGTTGCGAAAATTGAAGATGTGGTCAGTGAATTATTTGGCTAATCGCATCTCTATTCAATTGAAAAATTAAATCCAATGAAGACACAAAAGCAAAAAATTGTACTTATTTTAAAAGGTTTAGGAATCTTTCTGATGAGTGCCTTGTTACTGCTTTTCATTTTTAGGGATACCTTGTTACAAAAAGCAATTACAAAAGTTATAGACAAATGCGATCAAGATTACCATTGCTGTTTGACCATAAAAAAAGTGAGCTTTGATGGGCTTTCTGGTGTAGAAATACAAAACATTGTCTTAAAGCCCAAACAAGCCGATACTCTTTTATCGATTGAAAAAATCAAAACTAAAATTAATCTTTTACAATTAATAACAGGCGATATCCAATTGGAAGGATTGGAGCTTAAAAATGGTTATATTCAATTGATAAAGAACAGAAAGGGCCGTAATTTTGATGTTTTTTTTCCTAAAGAAAAGAAAGAAGACCATAACGAGGAAAAAAGAAATTATGCCGAACTTGCTTATCGGTTGTTATCCAAAGTGCTTAATCTAGTACCGACTGATATGCACTTAGAGAATTTATCTTTACGGTTAGAAGATATGGGGAGGAAAGTAACCTTTAAAATGAATCAACTGCAACTGAAAGAGCAGCAATTGCAAACTACAATCCAGGTAAACGCTAATAATTTTTCGCAAAACTGGAATATCAAAGGATTTGCCGACCCCCGAAACAGAATAGCCGATTTGAAATTTTTCAATAGCGATACTACAAAGATTAAAGTCCCTTATCTAGAAGAACGCTATAATTTACTTTCTAGTTTTGATAGCATTCGTGTAAATGTGTCTAAAATTGA
>CALQBR020000119.1 GCA_943328865.2 Sphingobacterium thalpophilum | reverse complement strand
GTTTTCAAAAGCCCAACGAACGATTTGTCTTTGGTTTCCAATAGCTCCAAAATTCTCGTCCATTACTTTTACTTTAACCGATGGATTTAAAGTCAAACCAGCTTCTTTAGCTACTTTTGCAAAATCTTTTTCATTGGCATCCATCTCAAATTTAACAGAGGTATTGAATATTTTATCTGAAGTAGCCTCGGATGGTTCTATTTTCTGAGCGATTGTTGCCAAACGAACTGCATCCTGCTTATCAGTAATGTTGATGATATGGAACCCAAAATCAGTTTCTACCAAGCCTATTTTTCCGATTGGATTTGAAAACACAAAGTCGTTGAATGGCTTAACCATTTGTCCTTGGTTGAAATAACCCAAATCACCAAATTGTTGTGCAGAAGAATCATCAGAGTTGGAGAAAGCCAACATCATAAACATCCCTGGGTTCGCCTGAACCTGAGCTAATAAAACTTCTGCTTTGGCTTTGGCTTCTTCTTTGGTTCTTTTTTCTTTTTTGTTTGGAACTTGAGTCCCTTCATAACTAATCAAGATATGACTTGCTTTGGCGTTCACCCCAGCTTTTCTACCTAATGATTTAGAGATGCAATAGTATTTTCCAAACAAGTAAGGTCCAAATACTTCTCCTTGTGGCAAATTAAACAATTGCTCAGCAAAAGTGGCAGGCAAGTCTTTTTTAGCAACATAAGTAGAATCATAAGGAACATCCGAGTTTGCATTTACAAATTCAACATTGTCTACCGCTCCTTTAAAACCAGCTAACGTATCATTCTTTCCAGTCGCTTGGTTGTATACCACTCTTCCAGACAACAAGGCATTAATAGTTGTTTTTACTTCATTCTCATCTTCTGCTGAAGCTTTGTCTTCAATCAAAACGTACTCAATCTCACGAGATTCTTCGGCTTTAAATCGCTTCTCATTTTTCTTCATATAGGCGGTAATTTCTTCATCAGAAACTTTTACCTCGCTGTCTTTTACCGAAGAAAACAAAACAGAAACATAATCGAAGCTTGCTTTATTGGCTTCCATTTCATATTTCAATTTTCCTTCGCTTTGTGTAGTATAAATACCTGCTTTAACTAACGTGTTATAAATTTGGAATTTGGCATTTAGCGCCGCATCTTTTTCACGTTCTTTAATCATTTTTGCTAACTCAGGACTTGATTTAAAGTATTCTTTGAATTTGGCTACATCAAATAGTCCCGCTGCATTTAAAAACATTGGATTTTGACCAATATTCTGATCTGCTTTCAGGGCTTCCATGATATGATTCTCCCCTGCTCTGATTCCTAATTTATCAAATTCAGCCGTTAACAAAGCAATCGAAACTTCTTGATCCCAAACTCTATTGGCGGCTTGAGTCGAACTGATGCCTTGTCCGCTTTTCTCTACATTACTCACTTTCAAACGGAATTCTTCAAAGGAAATATCTTTTCCATTAATGGTTCCTACGTCTTTCGGAGTCTGATTGAATCCACCTTTATTAAAAAGGTCGCCTACTATAAAGGCTAATAAACAAAAACCAATAACTAGTATTAGAAGAAGTGAACGTTGTCTAATTTTTTGTAAAACCGCCATTTTTATTGTTGTTAATTTTAAATTCAGGTTGCGAAAATACAATTATCTATTTAATAATTATAAGATGTAAAGTGATAATTTACAAGAAATTTCATTTTTTTTTAGAAACTTAATCCTGTATCGTCATTTTAACCAATTCTATTTTCTTGCTAGTTGCTTCTTCTATGATAAAATGAAATGGTGCAATCTGTATTTGCGCGCCTTTTTGAGGTATTTCTTTCGTAAAATCTACAATAAAACCGCCCAATGTTCCATAGGAATCACTTTCGGGAATAGACAACTTATAGGTTTGATTTAGGTATTCCACATCCAATCGTGTAGAAAATAAAAAAACGCCTGGTTCGATTTCCTTTTCTACCAACTCCTCGTCCAAATCGTGCTCGTCTTCAATTTCTCCAAACAATTCTTCAATGATATCCTCAATGGTAATAATCCCAGCTGTTCCGCCATGTTCATCTAAAACCACCGCAATGCTCTTCCGCTTTTTAATCAACAAATCCAAAACCTCTTTAATAAAAATGGTTTCAGGAACATACTCCACTGAAATTAATACTGATGAAATTGTTGTAGGTTTTTTGAATAACTCAAATGAATGTACATATCCAACAATATCATCTAAGTCGTTTTGCATGACCAAGATTTTAGAATAGCCTGTTTGCACAAACATTGCTTTTAAATCCGATACGGAATCCTGCATTTCGACGGCAAAAATTTCGGTTCTTGGCGTCATAATATCACGGGCTTTGACCCCAGAAAAATCTAAGGCATTTTGGAAAATCTGAATTTCAGAATCCACTTTTTCAAGATCTTCTAGTGCATTCATTTGCTCGGTGATGTAATTTCCCAGTTCTATTTTACTAAAAAACAACGGTGTCGAATCGCCTTTTGTTTTGAAAAACTTTCGCAAAACAAAATCCGAAATCGACATTATAAAAACAGAAACAAAATAGAACAGCAAATAGAAAATATAGGCTGGAATGGCAAAAAACTTAAAAAGTGTATTGGAATAGATTTGAAAAAAAACCTTGGGTAAGAACTCCGCAGTAATCAAAACCAAAATGGTAGCTATCAGGGTTTGCAGCAACAAATGAACCCAATCCGAGAATAAATACCCAAATGAGTTGATCCATTGCATCGCCAATTCCCCCATAAAATAACCATAAATAACCATTGTGATCATATTTCCAATGAGCATCGTGGCTATAAATCGAGAAGGTTTCTCGGTTAGTCGATTTAAGATATGGGAGTTGAAATTATCTTGTTTTTTTTCAATCTCAAGATAAATTTTATTCGAGGAAATGAAAGCGATTTCCATTCCCGAGAAAAATGAGGATAGTATTAAACATAAAATTATAATACTAATGGCCATGGATTATTTTTTGGGATTATTGCTTTCAAATTTTTTGGCAAATTTTCTCCTAAAGAAGAACATAAAAACAGCTAATCCAGCAATGATAAAGCTCAACCAAGGGGTATCATTATCGGTATTCAACTTTGTAAATCCGTCGTAAATGAAATAAAAACTAAAAAGCAAATAAACGTACTGGGTGTATTTAAGGTAATTCATATATATTTCTATTGTTAAAATTATTCCGATTGATTGATTTCTCCAGCTATTTTCTGAGAATTCACAATTTTAAAATCCTTGCTAAAATCGATTCCCTCTCCGAAGGAAACGCCTTTAGGGTCTGTAAATTTAAACTTCTTTTCGGTATAAAACCATTCGTTCTTTTGATCAAAATAAAGTTGCGTTGTTTCTAATGACTGTCCAGTTTCATTCGCAATCAAGACCGTTCCTTGTAAATCAATAATATTTGTATTTTTATAAGTAACGGCATAATCGGAAGAAACAAACGTTTTTTTGCCGTTTTTGTCAAACAAAGTGACTTTGATGCCTTTTGGAAATTCTGTAAAAGGAAACTCCACCGTGGCATAATCCAGCATTTTAGGACTCATCAAAATGGATTGTATGCGCCCTGAATCGGTGTATTTCAAATTAAAATCATCGGCTTCACCGCTGGGTACAAATTCAGAGAAATTAATTTTTTGGACTTCCTTAAAGTTACTTTCACAGGAAAAAAGCCCTACCATCAAAAAAGTAAAGAAAAAGAAATTAATTAAAGGTTGTTTTTTTAAAATCATCTTATTCTTTTGGAACCATCACCGAACTGAGTTATCACAATCTATTCTTCTGAAATGAGGTATTTAATTGTATAGTTTCTTGTTAAACCATTTGTCATTAAAGGAAAGTCCAATAGAAAGGTTCCCATAATTCTCTTGCACTAAATTGGCATTGGTAGTTCCTTTTTTACCAAATTCAAAACCAATGTTAATATTTGAAAAAGCACCTGGAATAGGCAATCCCAATCCAAGGGTTAACCCCATATCGTTAATGGACTCATTATCGAAAACCAAGCCTGTGTTTTCATAACGCAATCCACCGCGATAAACTATTTTATTCCAATAGTTAGAAAACGAATTGTAATTAGGAATATAGTACCCTCCCAAATTGTATTTCATTGAATTTTCAAATTTCATAGTATGAAGACTGCTTCCCACAATGTCATCAAATCGATTGCGTAATTTACTATTTTCTTGAAAAGTAACCTCAGCACCAATCATCCATTTTTTCAACTCACCAATTCCAGTTCCAAAAGAAAATTTAGTCGGTAATGTAAGGATGGTATTGCTTACATCAATAATTGATTCATTTACTACTATCTCCGCTCCGGTAGTGCTATACTGAATAGAGGCGATGGTTCTACCATTAGAAGATTTCAATTTGGTCTCTGGAGAAAAAGTCATACTACTCGCAAGTGATAACTTCCGATTGATTTTCGAGTGATACATTATTCCCGTGGTGAGCGTAACCCCAGTCATATCGGACCTGTTTTGTTCTCTGGTCCCATATTGAACCCCATCGATAAAACCCAGACTGCTGGTTTCTATCTTTCCAAAGTTATAGCTCAAATCAGCTCCCAAACTGAATTTCGAGGAAATAGCATATCCCAATCCAAGAAATGCTTTATTCAATCCTCCCTTACCCAAACTGGTTCGAATGGACTGCGGGGGGCCTGCGGCAATGGTTTGAATTTTATACCCAACTGCTGAATAAGGAATCAGACCAAAACCAGCTCCAAATTTTCCCATCGGAATTCCAACAGACAGGTAATCTAAAGCGGATCTTCTGGCGCTTTCTTCCTTAGAGGTCGTCTTCAAAGTTGTGCTCAAGTAACTACCGCCAACCGACAAGGTTGTTAATTTCAAAGCGGCAAAAGAAGCTGGATTCTGGAAATTAAGGTGAATACTATCCTGAAAAATTGTCAATCCTCCCATCGCACGATTGTCTGCGGTACCTTTAAATTTTACATCTCCTATTCCATAAAAAGAATATGGTGAGGAGGTGCCTTCTTGCGCTAGAGAAGCTAAAGAGAAAAGGAAGCAGATAGGAAAAAGTATTTTTTTAATCATTTTTGATTTGATATTGAAATGTTTGGTTTAAACTCTCCAGAAGAAAATTTGAATTGGCAAATATGGTATTTTTTAATCGGTTAGCCAAAAAATCTGCGTCGCCACCCGTTAAAATTATTATAAATTTTGGATACTCTTGACGGTGTTGCTCTATAAAACCATCGATTTCATAAGTGAGTCCGTTGAGCACTCCCGAATGGATTGAGTCCGGGGTGGAATTCCCTATCATTTTTATGGATTCTGATTCCTTTTGGCCCTTTGGGTAGTCTTCCAAAGTCAACAAAGGCAGTTTAGCGGTAAAATGATGGAGTGATTCGTAGCGCATTCGAATGCCAGGGGTAATCGCACCGCCCAGATACTGGTCTTGATCATCAATAAAGTCGTAAGTTACACAGGTTCCTGCATCAATAACCAAGCGATTTTGTTTCGGATATTGCAAC
>CALQBR020000118.1 GCA_943328865.2 Sphingobacterium thalpophilum | reverse complement strand
TTCGTTTCGCAAGACATTCTCAATGGTGAAAACGGTGGTATTACAAACCCCGAGGATTTTGAAGGAGGCGACGCTGCTTTTGAGGAACGTCCTCGTTTGAATGTCTATTTAAAAGACGCCAAATCTTTCTTAAAAGGAAAAAGACTATTTGCAGATCACCATTTTAGAATCAATGCTGCCGCAAAGGAAAACAATCTTTATGTAGTGCATCAAATGAATTATGAGAATAAATTTTTTGAATACAACCAAGCTACTATTCCTACTGCTATTACTTCCAATACGGGCACCGTTTCTACCTTCAATAGATTTGGCGATTTGTATGTTGCGGGTGCTATTAATAATCAAGTTCGTTATGATAAGATTTATAATAAATTAGGAGCGCAGTATGAGAATACTAAGCTTGGAAAATTTCAATTTTTCGTAGAGGATTTTAGGTATCACTACTATTACAATTCGGCGCTCTACCTCTCAGGTCAGACCATTCCAAGCGCAATAAAAGAAACCGTAAATACCATTGGAGGACAATATGAATACCGAAAAAACAATTGGAACGGGAAACTCTTCTATTCTAGTGCCGTTTCGGATCAATCTCTTTTTCACTTGGAAGGCAATCTAACCTATCATTTGAATGCTAACAATAAGTTTGCCTTCCAATATCAAAACCTAAATAAATTACCAAATCACATTTATAATTTGCACCAAAGCAGTTACATCAACTACAATTGGTATCATGATTTTAAAAATGAAAAAATCAATAGGTTAGTCGTTGATGCGATTACGCAGTGGGGTCAGGCTTCATTGCAACTCACGACGCTGAATGATTACTTGTATTTCAGTAATGATAACCAAATGAACCTTCAGTTGGTTTCTCCAAAACAATACGATAAGACTATTAATTATTTGTCTTTGAAAGTCAGCAAGGAATTCAAATTTCAAAAATGGGCACTCGACAATACGATTTTGTTTCAAAAAACAGATCAGGCCGATAATATATTGAACGTTCCGGAATTGGTTGCCAGAAACACGCTCTATTATTCTCGTAATGTGTTCCAAAAAGCAATGTTTCTGCAAACGGGAGTGATCTTTAATTTTTTTTCGAAATATTATGGGAATGATTACAACCCGATAATTGGAGAGTTTTTTGTACAAAATCAAAAACAGATTGGTGCTTTTCCTACCTTCGATTTCTTTGTAAATGCCCGAGTACGCCAAACCCGAATTTTTCTGAAGGCAGAGCATTTTAATTCTGCAATGACGGGGAATGATTTTTATTCTGCACCCAATTATCCTTACAGGGATTTTATCATACGCTTCGGATTGGTTTGGAATTTCTTCCAGTAATATTTGTGGGGCGTTTTACCGTGCTGTCTGCTATATCTTTACTTGCTTAAAGGAAGCAAGCAAAGGATGCCGCTTCCATCACGAACGCGGTATATAATGCCAGCTATTTTATAACAATGTACTATCTTTGCACTTTAAAAAATCGCTCAATATAAAAAGTCATGAAATACGCAGAAAATATATTAGGGACTATTGGAAATACACCTTTAGTAAAACTAAATAAAATTACCGCATCCGTTGACGCTTTGGTTTTGGCTAAAGTAGAAACTTTCAATCCAGGGAATTCTGTAAAAGATAGGATGGCTGTAAAAATGATCGAAGATGCTGAAGCTGATGGTCGTTTGCAACCAGGAGGAACCATTATCGAAGGCACTTCAGGGAACACTGGAATGGGATTGGCTTTAGGCGCTATCGTTAAAGGCTACAAACTAATTTGTGTGATCTCTGATAAGCAATCCAAAGAAAAAATGGACATTCTTCGCGCTGTAGGGGCTAAAGTAGTGGTATGTCCTACCGATGTAGAACCTACCGATCCCCGTTCGTATTATTCTGTTTCCAAAAGATTAGGTGAAGAAACACCCAATTCCTGGTATGTCAATCAATACGACAATCCATCAAATGCCATTGCGCATTACGAACAAACTGGTCCCGAAATCTGGGAACAAACTGACGGAAAAATTACGCATTTCATAGTCGGCGTTGGAACTGGCGGAACAATTTCTGGGGTTGCCAAATTTTTAAAAGAAAAAAATCCAAATATCAAAATTTGGGGAATTGATACCTATGGTTCTGTTTTTAAAAAATTCCACGAAACTGGAATATTTGATGAAAATGAAATCTATCCTTATATTACTGAAGGAATTGGAGAGGATATTTTACCAAAAAACGTAGATTTTTCTTTGATCGACGGCTTTACTAAAGTAACCGATAAAGATGCTGCAGTGTATACCCGTAAAATAGCTTTAGAAGAAGGTATTTTTGTTGGAAACTCTGCTGGTTCTGCCATTAAAGGATTGTTGCAGCTCAAAGCGCACTTCAAACCCGAAGATGTGGTGGTGGTTTTATTCCATGATTCAGGAAGTCGCTATGTGGGAAAAATGTTTAATGATGATTGGATGCGCGAAAGAGGTTTCTTAGAAGAAGAAATTACCAAAGCCGAAGATGTAATTAAAGATCATATAGACAAACCGTTAATTGTAGCTCGTACGGAAGAATTGGTATCACATGCCATTGAGCGCATGCGAAAATTCAAGATTTCGCAAATTCCAGTAATTGATATCGCTGGATTTGTTGGGTCAGTAGACGAATCCGATTTGTTCCAAAGTTATGTGTCTGATAAAGAAGTCGCTGATAAACCAATCAAAGATGTGATGGGCAAGCCCTATCCTATAGTAAAATTAGGAACACCAATCGAAGAAGTGTCTAAGTTATTCACCAAAGAAAACCAAGCTGTTTTGGTTGACTTAGGAAACGGAAAGCATCATATTATTACCAAGTACGACATTATCGGTTCTATTAAATAGCGTTGTATATATTGATAAAAAACTGCGAATTTCAACTGAAATTCGCAGTTTTTTTGTTTTAGTGCACGGTTATAGTTCTTTTAATTCTAGTAAATTATTTTATATCTAATTGTTTTTCAGTAAATTAGTATAAAATCATAAGTTCACTATTAGAAAGTATTATATATGAAAGAAGATTTTCTACATTACCTTTGGAAATATAAAAAATTCGATGTCTCGAATTTAGAAACCGTTACAGGAGAGGAAATCAGAATAATTCATTCAGGGCAGTATTTGCAATTGGCGGGTCCTGATTTTTTTAATGCTCAAATCAGTATTGGCGATCAAAAATGGGCTGGAAATGTAGAAATTCATTGCAAATCATCTGACTGGTATGTACACCATCATGAAAAAGATCAAGCCTATGAAAATGTAATCCTGCATGTAGTTTGGGAACATGACGCCGCCATTTTTAGAAATAACAATACCGAAATTCCTGTCTTGGAACTTAAAAAACATGTAGCAAAGGAAACTTTAGAGAATTACCAATCATTATGTCTCCCTAAATCCTGGATCTTTTGTGAAAAACAATTGGACGGTATAGCTGATTTTGTGCTTAAGAATTGGCAAGAACGTTTGTTTTTTGAACGTTTGGAACGAAAATCAAAACCCATTCAAGAATTATTAGAGAGCACCAACCATGATTGGGAGGCTGTTTTGTTTGGTCTTTTAGCTAAAAACTTCGGTTTGAATACCAATGGGGACGCTTTTTTGGAAATGGCCTGCGGTATTTCTTTTGGTATTATCAGAAAGGAAAGTTTTGAGGCAGTTCAATTGGAAAGCCTATTTTTTGGAATGACAGGTTTACTTGATGCAGAAAAAGAGGATGTTTATTTTAAAGACTTGCACTTTAAATTTCATAATTTGCAACTTAAATACCAACTAGAAAGTAAGCATACTATACCGGTTCAATTTTTTAAACACCGTCCTGATAATTTTCCTACGATCAGATTGTCGCAATTGGCTAATTTATACCTTACCCAACAACAGTTGTTTTCAAAAATAATTGCGGCCACTTCTGTGAAACAAATCTCTGCGGTTTTTGGTATTTCTGTTTCAAAATATTGGGAAACCCATTATCAATTTGATAAGGAAAGTCCAAAGAAAAAGAAACTGCTTTCGAAAGCTTTTATTGATTTGCTGATTATCAATACGGTGGTGCCATTGCAATTTGCTTATGCTAAAAGTCAAGGGAAAGACATTACGGAGTATTTAATCGCTTTGCTACAGGAAGTTTTGCCTGAAAAAAATGCAGTTGTAGATAAGTTTGGTTCTTTTGGAGTGGTTTCTCAAAATGCTTTTGACACCCAATCATTATTACAACTTAAAAATGAATATTGTAATAAAAGTCGTTGTTTGGAATGTGCTATTGGAATGGAATTATTAAAATCATCCTAAAATCTTTGTAACTTTGAATTTCCCTAATAGGGACTTACTCCAAATGGCGAATCGATGAAATCAAAATCAAAACAATGGCACTTGTAATTCAACTTAAATATTTCTTCGAAAAACACGGCTTTAATGCGTCTTCGCGCTTGGCTGATAAATTGGGCATGCGAACCAGTAGCGTGCGCTTGTTTTTTATATACATTTCATTTGTGACGGCTGGATTGTGGTTTGGGGTTTATTTGACCTTGGCTTTTTGGATTAAATTAAAAGATTTAATTAGGGCTAAAAGAAGTTCTGTTTTTGATTTATAATATTTTGATATGACCTTAAAATCCTATTTTCAATTTTCCAAAGCACAACGAAGTGGGATTTTTACGTTGCTATCAATTTGTGTTTCTTTGCAATTGGCTTATTGTTTTATTGAATTTAGTTCAGAGGAAACACCAAGCAACGAATCGCAAGAATGGCTGTCACTTCAATCTCAAATAGATTCGATAAAACAAATTCAACAAGAAGCTAGGCCAAAGATATTTCCTTTTAATCCTAATTTCATTTCGGATTTCAAAGGGTATAAGCTTGGGATGTCTGTTGCTGAAATTGACCGACTATTAGCCTATCGAAAAACAAATAAATATGTTAATTCTGCATCCGAATTTCAACAAGTAACCAAAGTTTCGGATTCGTTATTGCGCACCATAGCGCCTTATTTTAAATTCCCTGATTGGGTAACTCGTAAAAAAGAATTTCAATTGTATTCTAAAATCCCATTTTATAAAAAAGAAAAAATTATTGTTTTGGATATCAATGAAGCTAAAACCGAAGATCTGATTAATGTATTTGGTATTGGAGAAAGTTTGTCAGCAAGGATTTTAAAGGAAAAAGAAAAGTTTGGCGGTTTTGTCAGCATGGAACAAATGAATGATATTTGGGGCTTGTCGTCAGAAGTAATTGAGAATCTAAATAAATATTTTAATGTTTCAGGATTAACTAAAGTAAGAAAGATTTCTATTAATGATGCTTCGGTTAAGGAGTTGTCGCAATTTCCGTATTTTCGTTATGCTTTAGCTAAATCGATTGTGACTTATCGGAGTATGAATGGCGATATTAAAAACGCAAAAGATTTACTTAAAATTAACGGTTTTCCTGTCGAAAAAGTTAATATAATTGCATTATATTTGGACTTTTAAATAAAACAATATAAAATA
>CALQBR020000117.1 GCA_943328865.2 Sphingobacterium thalpophilum | reverse complement strand
CTTTTCCGAAAAACAAACAATCTAGAACAAAAACTCAAAGACCTTTTGCTCTCATTGGATACCAAATTGTATTCAAACCTTTCTGCCATTGGGGCAAAAGCTAGGAATCTTATTCTATTGTCTGAAATTCCAGATGAAATTCGTAAGGAGGTAAAAACAGCTTATGAATCACTTAGCGAACAATGTAAGAACAACGATCTTGATGTAGCGGTTCGAAGCAGTGCTACCGCTGAGGATTTGCCAACGGCAAGTTTTGCGGGGAGAATGGATTCTTTTTTAAACATTAATGGGGAACAACAATTGCTTGAAGCGATCCGACAATGTTATGCTTCGTTGTTTACAGATCGTGCCATCAAGTACCGTCAGGAAATGGACTTTATTAAATCGGATGTTGCGATTTCCGTTGGTGTACAGCAAATGGTAAGAAGTGACAAAAGTGCTTCTGGAGTGGCTTTTACCATTGATCCTGATAGTGGTTTTAAAAACACTATTATCATTAATGGTTGCTGGGGCCTAGGAGAAAATATTGTTAAAGGCAATGTGACACCAGATGAATGGATGGTCTTTAAACCCACGCTTCTCAATAAGGAATTGAATCCGATTTTAAAGAAAAGTTGCGGTAGAAAGGAATTGACGATGATATATTCCGAAAAGTCTAAAATTACCACAATAGAAAATACCACCATAAATATCGAAACTCCAATCGAGAAACAAAACCAATATGCACTAAATGAGACCGAAGTGCTACAACTCTCGCAGTGGTGTTATCAAATTGAAAAACATTATAAAAAAGCCATGGATATCGAGTGGGCAAAAGACGGCATGAGCAACCAATTATATATCGTTCAAGCGCGACCAGAAACCGTGCACGGAAAAGACAATAAACAAATCCGTAAAACTTATAAACTCAAAGAAAAAGGAACTCTTTTAACAAAAGGAATTGCCCTTGGAGATAAGATTGCTTCTGGAAAAGCACGAATTTTAAACAGTCCGCAAGAGGGACATCTATTACAACCTGGTGAAATTATCATTACAGATTTTACTAATCCCGATTGGGATCCGATTATGAAAAAAGCGGCAGCAATTATTACCAATAAAGGCGGTCGTACTAGCCATGCGGCTATTGTCACGCGGGAATTGGGAACAGTTGCTGTGGTAGGTTGTGGAAATGCGACTAGTGTAATAAAAAATGGTCAAGAAATTACGGTGTGCTGTGCCGAAGGCAAAGAGGGAAACATATACAATGGGTTATTAAAATGGGAGGTTACTGAACAGGATTTTAGTGAATTGAAAAAAACTAAAACCGATTCGATGCTAATTCTTGCCGATCCTGACAGGGCTTTCGAATTAAGCTTTTATCCCAACCAAGGGGTGGGCTTAATGCGAATGGAATTTGCAATTTCGAACACCATTAAAATTCATCCGCTAGCTTTATGTGAACCCGAAAAAATTGAAGCTGCTACTACTATCGCCCAAATAAAAGAAATGACCAAAGGCTATGAAGACCCGAAAGATTATTTCATTGATAAACTCGCAGAAGCCGTATCGATTGTTGCAGCAGCCTTTTATCCAAAAGAGGTTATAGTAAGGATGAGCGATTTCAAAAGTAATGAATATGCCAACCTCATCGGAGGAGAATACTACGAGCCCAAGGAGGAAAACCCAATGATTGGCTTTCGAGGTGCTTCCCGATATTATAGTGATTTTTACCGAAAGGGTTTTGCTCTAGAATGCGAAGCCATGAAAAAAGTACGAAATAAAATGGGCCTTACCAATGTAAAACTGATGATTCCTTTTTGCAGAACGGTTGAGGAAGGTGAAAATGTACTTACTGAAATGGCAAAAAACGGATTGGTACAAGGAGTCAATGGATTGCAAATCTATGTTATGATTGAAATTCCTAGTAATGTATTACTCGCCGATGAATTTGCCAAATTATTTGATGGATTTTCCATTGGTTCTAATGATCTAACCCAACTCACTTTGGGACTAGATCGAGATTCGGAATTGGTTAGTTATTTGTTTAGCGAAGAAAATCCTGCTGTGAAATACTTGATTAAGGAAACGATTCGAGTAGCCAAACGATTTGAAATAAAAGTTGGATTGTGTGGACAAGCACCTAGCGATATCCCTGAGTTTGCGCAATTTTTAGTCCATGAAGGGATTGATAGCATTTCTTTTAATCCAGATGCTTTGATAAAGGGTATTGAGAATATTTTGGAAGCGGAGAAAAAAATGAAAAAACAAATTCTAATATAAAGATCCCTAGTATGGAAACAACATTTAAAAATAAGGTAATCATTGTTACCGGCGGATCTTTTGGGATTGGAAAAGCTACAGCAATTGCTTTCGCCAAGCAAGGCGCTAAAATAGTGATTGTAGATTGGGCTGAAAATCCTGAAAGCATAGCTTTCATCAAAGATTTAGGAAATGATGTGATATTTATCAAATGTGATGTTTCTAGAAGTGATGAGGTAAAATCGATGGTAGAAAAAACCATTGCTACATTTGGCCGATTGGATTACGCATTCAACAATGCTGGTATTGAAGGAAACACTGCTCTTACTCCAGATTGTACTGAAGATAATTGGGACAAAACCATTGCCATCAATCTCAAAGGGGTTTGGTTATGTATGAAGTACGAAATTCCTGAAATGCTCAAACAAGGAAAAGGAGTCATTATCAATTGCTCCTCTGTAGCTGGTTTAGTAGGTTTTGAGGGACTTCCTGCCTATGTAGCCTCCAAACATGGTGTCGTGGGACTCACGAAAACTGCCGCTTTGGAATGTGCTAAACACGGGATTCGTATTAATGCCGTTTGTCCAGGTGTCATACAAACCCCTATGATCGATCGGCTTACTGGAAAGAAAAAAGAAGCTATCGAACAGTATACTGCCTTAGAACCCTTGGGAAGATTTGGTCAACCAGAAGAAATCGCAAACGCGGTATTATGGCTATGTTCTGATGAAGCATCATTCGTAACAGGACATGGTATGGCTGTAGATGGCGGTTTTGTTGCAAAATAATTTTAATAATTAAAAACACTTATAAAAATGTATACATACGAAGTCAACCTAAAATGGACTAGTCAAAGTAAAGGAACTTTAAGAGCTCCTAATTTACCTCAAGATATAGAAGTAGCCATACCTGCTGATTTCCCTAAAGGAATAGAAGGAATTTGGTCGCCTGAACATTTATTTGTTGCCTCAATCAACGGTTGTCTAATGACTACTTTTTTGATGATTGCTGAAAATTCAAAATTAGAATTTATCAGCTTTGAAAGTCAATCTATTTGTAAAGTTGATCGAATTGAAGATAAATATTTGCTAACAGAAATTATCCTGAAACCAAAAATTGTCATCCCTAATTCTCAAAAACCTGATAGGGCAAGAAGGATTATCGAAATGAGCGAAAAAGCTTGTATTATTTCCAATGCCATTAAAACAAATATTCGATTAGAACCAGAAATAATTGTTGAGCACAGTGTCATGAGCCTAGGTGATTGATTAAATTGTAAATAAGCAACCCTAAAACACTTATTGGAAAGGTGTTAAACATAAAGTAAAAGCCAATGAACTGGTTTGCCTGAAGGAGATCTTTCCATATTGGAACAAAGCTAAATAATGTGGTACGAAAACAATTCGATATTGAATAAATCCAATATGAAAAATATATTTTACTCTAATCGCTTACGGTCATGATCGCACTAAAAATAAATAATTGGAAAAATCAGATACTGTATTTATTAGCTATCCTACTTTTATTCCAAGGATGTCAAGCACAAGATAAAAAAAATGAAAAAGATATTGAAGTCATTCAAAAAAATGCAGCGCTTAACCCTGACAAGATTTCTTATTCAGGCAATCTGGATTTCAAGTTAGCTGCCAAAATTGCTACTCCTGGAGTGGTCAATGTTAAAAGTAGTTTTAAACCCCAAATACTGCAATATGACGAGAATCATAATGACTTCTATGACTTACCCAGCCCTTTGAAAGATTTTTTTAAAGACGATCCTTTTTTTAGACGATTTAGATTACAACGTCCTGATTCAGAGCAATATCATTCAGAAGTAATTATTGGGAGTGGCTCTGGAGTAATCCTGACTCCTGACGGTTATATTATTACCAATAATCATGTGATAAAAAATGCAGTAGAAATCAACATTACTTTGTTTGACGGTCACTCCTACCCTGCCAAAATTATTGGTAGTGATCCGCAAACCGATCTTGCGCTTCTTAAAATTGAGGAAAAAAATCTATCGTTTATTAGTCTAGGGGATAGTGACAGTATTGAAATTGGAGAGTGGGTGCTTGCTGTTGGGAATCCATTTAATTTAGCCTCCACGGTAACCGCAGGTATTGTGAGCGCCAAAGCTAGAAATCTAAATATTTTAAATGAACAGGGAGCCATTGAATCATTTATACAAACCGATGCAGCGGTGAATCCGGGAAATAGTGGTGGGGCCTTGGTCACATTAGATGGAAAACTAATAGGAATTAATACTGCAATCGCAACACCAACAGGAGTATATGCTGGATATGCTTTCGCAATTCCAGTAGATATTGTGAAAAAAGTAGTTAATGATCTGATGAATTTTGGTACCGTACAGCGAGGGATTTTAGGAATCGTTATTAGGGATTTGAATAGTGAAATTGCTAAAAAAATTAACCTAGACAGAGCCAATGGGGTATATGTTGACAGCGTGACCGCAAATGGAGCTGCAAAAGAAGCTGGGATTAAAGCAAAAGATGTAATTATCAATATTGATAATATGGAAACCGTTTCGACAGCAAAATTACAGGAGATTATCATGAGAAAACGCCCTGGAGAAAAAGTAAAAATTGTTTTAATAAGAAACGGAAATGAAAGAAAAGAACTTTATGCCATATTAAAAAAACAAGATGATATTATTCAAATTATAAAAACAAAAAATATGGATTTGATGAAAGCCTTAGGAATAGAACTTAAAGCAATCAGCAAAGAAGATCAGAAAAATTACAAGCTAAAAAGCGGGCTTAAAATAACTAAACTATACGAGGGGAAACTAAAACAGAATACCAACGTCCGAGAGGGATTTGTAATAACCGCAGTGAATAACAAAGTCATTACTACTATTAGCTCCTTTCTAGAAGCCATAGAAGCACAAGAAGGAGGCATCATGCTTGAAGGGAAATATCCTAAGGATTCTTCCTACTATTATTATGCTTTTGGGCTGTAATAATTATTCGAAAAACAACAAATTATACCATCTTGAATTGGGAATGTATAAAAATGAACTAAAAAACAAAAAAATGCAACAATCCGAAACAATATTAAACTCCATAAGGACTAAAAAAGCAATATTGCTTTTGTATCAAATGCTACTCATAAGAGCTTTTGACGAGAAAGCGACAGAGCGATATTACAAAGGAAAAATTAGGGGATTCCATCATATATTTAGCGGTAAAGAAGCAATAGCTGTTGGAATAAATCAAGCATTACATGAAGACGATAATGTACTCAGTACTTAT
>CALQBR020000116.1 GCA_943328865.2 Sphingobacterium thalpophilum | reverse complement strand
TAGCAATATCAGGCATTTTAATGGTTTCTACTTCATTCTTTTTACAAGAAGTAACCAATACAAAAGATGCGATTAGGATTAGACAAACCTTTTTATTTTTCATAAAAGAACTTATTAATCTTACATTAAACCCCTTCCAGTTTTATTTATTTTTTTATTAGCTTCAAATTCTTTGACCAAATTATCTAAAATTCCATTAATAAAAATACTGCTTTTCGGAGTCGAATATTCTTTTGCAATTTCCAAGTATTCATTGATAGTTACTTTTATTGGAATAGATGGGAATTTCAAAAATTCACAGATTGCCATTTTCAAAACAATAGTATCGATTTCAGCAATACGTTCAGTATCCCAATTAGGGGTTTTATCAATATATTCTTTCGCTAATTCAGTTTCATTTAGAATTGTTTTTCTAAATAAATGAGTTACAAATTCTTTGTCTTCTTGGTCTTTAAACAATTTCGGAACCCTGAAAGAATCGTCATTAACTGACTTAATTTGCTTTAACTGCTTAATAATTTGAGTATTTACTACTGGAATGTCATCAATCCAAGTCAACTTATTGTCTTCCAAATAATCATATAACTTTTCATTTGGTACAATCAGCTCTGTAAATACATCCAATATAAATTGCTTATCTTCATCAAACGAATTAACTGAATTTCTCATGTATTTTTCATACAATTCACTTTGTTTGATTTCATTCAAAAGAAGGATAATATAATCATCGTTCAAGAACCAATTATCAATTTTGCGATTTTCTAAAGCGATACTTAAAGAATTGTTTTCAGCAAGAACTTCAAAAATACTGTTATTAATGAATTTTTTGTTGGGATTGCGTTCTTCTGGAGTAGCAAGATGTTTTTGACTGGATTTTTCTAAAAAAACTACTTCTTTTTTCCCGATTTCAATCAGTGAAGAAACCATTATAAGGTATAAATCTAGTATGTTATCGATACTATATAAGAGAAATTTTTCTTCCTTTTCAATACTATCGGAACCATTTTGATGCATGGCATAAATGGATTGCATCACTTTAACACGAATATGTCTTCTATTTAACACCTTGTAAGAACTTTTTAAAATTAAGAGAGCGAAAGAAAATCTTTCGCTCCGCAAAAATAGTAATTATATTGAAAAATGCGCTTTATTTAGAAGCGTTTTCTTTTTTTCTTTGCTCAATACGATTTTGAGCAATCGACATAGCAGCTTGTTGTGTAGTCATTTTATTGGCATCTGCAAAGCTAAAAATCTCTAAGGTAGTGTTATAGATATTTTCTGTTCTTTTCATCGATTCGGCTTTATCATACCCTACAATTTCAGCGTACACATTAATAATTCCACCAGCATTAATTAAAAAATCAGGCGCATAGGCAATTCCTCTGTCTTTTAAGATCTGCCCGTGAACCATATCATTTGCCAATTGGTTATTCGCTGCACCAGCAATAACTTGGGCTTTAATTCTATTTACTGTATCATCATTGATGGTCGCTCCTAGAGCACATGGAGCATAAATATCCACATCAGCACTATATAAATCTTCACCCGTAAAGATTTTAGCGCCATGTTTAGCACCAACTTCTTCTAATCGAGCTTGATTGATATCAGCAATTTGCACCAAAGCACCTTCTTGGGTTAAATATTCTACAAGTGTTTCCCCCACATGTCCAATACCTTGAACCAATACCCTTTTGCCTTGTAACTGATCGGATCCGAATTTGTATTTCGAAGCCGCTTTCATTCCCATGTAAACGCCGTATGCCGTAACAGGAGATGGATTTCCAGATCCGCCTTTACTTTCAGAAATTCCCGTCACATTAGGGGTAATTTGTCGAATCAAATCCATATCAGCCGTTGTAGTACCAACATCTTCGGCTGTAATGTATCTTCCACTTAAAGAATGAACATAGGCTCCAAATTTGGAAATCATCGCTGGTGTTTTATCCGATTTTGAATCACCAATAATAACGGCTTTACCACCTCCAAGGTTCAACCCAGTAATCGCCGATTTGTAGGTCATTCCACGAGAAAGTCTCAAAACATCATTCAAAGCTTCCCACTCATTAGCGTAATTCCACATTCGCGTTCCTCCCAAAGCAGGTCCCAAAGTTGTGTTGTGAATTCCAATTATTGCTTTTAAACCAGTATCTTTGTCATTGCAAAAAACAATTTGTTCGTGATTATCAAAAGACAATTGACCAAAAACAGGGTCAATTTTATAAAGCTCTTTTCCATCGATGATTTCTGTAGTCATACTTTTTATTAAATTAAATTCGTTGGCGACTTTATCAAAAAGGCTTGACAAATTTATGACTAAAATAAAAATATTGCGCTATTTATATTTAAAATCAAAAATTCATCAATAAAATCGCTTTGCAATGACTGTTTATAAAAAAAAACAGACTTTTAATTTTTTCAATTAAGTTATCAGAAACAAAGTAATAATTATCATCATAAAATGAAAGAATTACAATATTTAAATAAATATTTCATAAAATACAAATACCGCTTTTTATTAGGTATTATCATCACAATTATTGCTCAAATCTTCTCTTTGTTTACCCCAAAGCTAATCAGTGCTTCCATCAAAGTCATTGAATCCTTTTCTCAAAATAATACTGTATCAGTCACCATTATTCGCAATGAGTTATTGCATAATATTTTATTAATTATCAGTACCACCATTATTGCTGGATTTTTGACTTTCTTGATGCGACAAACTTTAATTGTAATGTCTCGTCATGTGGAATTTGATTTAAAAAATGAAGTTTTCAGACAATATGAAAACTTATCTCAAAATTTTTATAAGCAAAATAGGACAGGTGATTTAATGAACCGCATTAGTGAAGATGTCGGAAAAGTACGTATGTACGTTGGGCCAGCCGTGATGTATACTATTAACACATTTATTAGGTTTACCATCGTCATTGTATATATGTACAATGTATCTCCAAGGCTGACTTTATACACCCTACTCCCCTTGCCGATTTTATCATATATCATTTTCAAATTGAGCTCTGAAATCAATAAAAGAAGTACGGTTTTTCAACAATATTTATCAAAAATATCGAGCTTTACGCAAGAAGTATTCTCTGGAATTCGGGTAATCAAAGCTTATTCTTTAGAGAAACAACACCAAAACAACCTTATTGACTTATCCATAGAAAGTAAAGAGAAAAGCATGAGTTTAGCAAAAGTACAATCGTTGTTCGGACCGCTAATGCTCGCTTTAATTGGGGTAAGCAACTTGGTGGTCATTTATTTTGGAGGGATGATGTATATTAACGGAAGTATTAAAAGCATTGGTACCATTGCTGAATTTATTCTGTATGTCAATATGCTCACTTGGCCCGTGGCTTCTCTTGGTTGGGTTTCCTCAATGATTCAGGAAGCTGAAGCCTCACAAAAACGAATAAACGAGTTTCTAAAAATCGAACCTGAAATTAAAAACAAATTAAAAGAACATACCCTTATAAAAGGAGCTATACAATTTAATAATGTCAGTTTTACGTATCAAGACACCCTAATAAAAGCGCTAGAAAACGTGTCCTTTACTATCCAAAAAGGAGAGACATTAGCCATTTTAGGCAAAATTGGTTCTGGAAAATCAAGTATTATTTCTCTAATTAGCCGATTGTATGATGTTACCGATGGTGAGATTCTAATCGATGGCAGTGACATTCGTCAGGTGAATTTATTTGATTTACGAAATAGCATCGGAATTGTTCCGCAAGATGCCTTTTTGTTTTCGGATACGATAAAAAATAATATCAAATTTGGAAAAGAAAATGCTACCGAAGTAGAAGTAATTGAGGCGGCCAAAAAAGCAATGGTTCATGACAATATCATCCATTTTAACAAGCAGTACGACACTATTTTAGGAGAGCGTGGTATTACCCTTTCTGGTGGACAAAAGCAAAGGGTTTCCATAGCCAGAGCGCTGATCAAAAATCCTCCAATTTTATTGCTTGACGATTGCTTATCGGCAGTAGATACTGAAACAGAGGAAGCGATTTTAAACAATTTATTGGCATTTTGCAAAGACAAGACTACAATTATTGTCAGTCATCGTATATCTTCAGCTAAAAATGCAGACAAAATTATCATTCTAGAAGAAGGGAATATTATTCAGCAAGGTACTCATAATGAACTAGTAAGCCAAGACGGTTATTATAAAGAATTGTATATAAGACAACTTTCTGAAAAAGAATTGTCTTAATTATTTGCTTTGTAATACATTTTTTATCATTTTTGAAATATAATTAACACCCCAAATTGATAGAACGATTATGAGAGAAAATGATATATTAGAAAAAGAAGAAATCTTTTCTAAAGTTTTAAGAGCAGGAAGAAGAACCTATTTTTTCGATGTAAGAGCTACAAAAGCAGATGATTATTATATTACCATTACTGAAAGTAAAAAATTTACTGAAGAAGATGGTTCTTTTCACTTTAAGAAACACAAAATTTATTTATACAAAGAAGATTTCGCTTCTTTTGCAGAAATTTTAGAAGAAATGACATCCTATGTATTGAATCATAAAGGAGAAGAAGTGATTTCTGAAAGACACCAAAAAGATTTCAAAAAAGAATATTTCTCAGAGAAAACAGAAGACGAAGTTACAAAAATATCAAACTTTACTGATATTAGTTTTGATGATATTTAATTTCGCTTCATAAATCAACTTATAAAAGTCTGAAAGTCTACCGATTTTCGGACTTTTTTGCTTTTAAAAGATAAATCAAAGTGGTTTCTTCTATTGACAATAATCCCAATTCATTCTAATTAATAGCATAAAAAACCTTAAATTTAAGTATACTTCATTTAAGTTTTTTATAATGGCTTCAAAAATCAATATTCCTGAAAACATCATAGGTCTGAACGATGAGGAAGTGCTGGCTTCAAGAAAAAAATTCGGCAACAACGAACAAATACACAAACCCAAATACAAATGGTGGCTCACTCTTTTAGAAATTCTAAGAGAACCGATGTTATTGTTGCTAATTACAGTAGCAATTATCTATTTTATCCTAGCCCAATATAGCGAAGCCTATTTCATGGTCGCTGCCCTACTGGTGGTTTCTGGAATTTCTTTTTTTCAAGACAATCGCAGCAGAAAAGCGATGGAAGCTTTAGAAAAACTAAATGAACCCTTGAGTACTGTTTTAAGAAATGGAGAGACTCAAAGAATACCTACCAAAGATATTGTAGTAAACGACCTCGTAATCGCTAAAGAAGGGAATACCATCAATGCTGACGGGGAGATTATATACAGCAACGATTTTTCGGTTAACGAAGCCTCCTTGACCGGAGAAGCTTTTGCAGTATTTAAATCGGAGAAAACGGAAGTCAAATATGTTTTTAGCGGTACTTTGGTAACCACTGGTCTAGCCATTTATCGTGCCACAGCAATTGGATTGTATTCAAAAATCGGAAAACTCGGTTCTTCACTATTGAACATTCGCGAAACACCTACCCCGCTACAAATACAAATTGAAAAGTTTGTTAGGGCTATGGCAATGAT
>CALQBR020000115.1 GCA_943328865.2 Sphingobacterium thalpophilum | reverse complement strand
TTCTCTCCTACCTGAACGAGTATAACTTCCAGACCAAGGATATTTCTTTTGCCCTTTATATAAATTATATTCTCTCTGTCCAATATCAGACGCAGCTGCATACTCCCATTCTGCTTCAGTTGGAAGCCTATACTCTGGAAGTATCAAACCTGAAGATCTTTGCGCGTAGACATTTTTAGACTCTTTTAATTCAGATCCTTTTCCTTTTCCACCGGAAACTTTTTTTGGTTTAGCCAAAGAATTTCGACGTCCCTTCAAAACTATTTTATCATCCCCTCCAAAAGACTTACTTGGAGAATTTAGATATGCTTCTGTATCAAAAATCTTATCCGCACTTACATCTAAAACTTTAGCATCTTTCTTCAAAAAACCTTCATTCTCGAGCGTGATCTCATTTACTCTATTTGTTCTCCACTTGCTAAACTCAACCGCTTGAATCCAATTCACACCGACTACAGGATAATTAGCATAGGCAGGATGTCTCAAATAATTATTTGTCATCGTCTCATTATATCCCAATCTACTTCTCCAAACTAACGTGTCTGGCAAAGCCCCTTCATAAATATTTTTATAATTATCTTCCTCTGGAGGAAAAACAGCTTTAACCCAAACTAGATACTCTAAATACATTTTGTTGGTAACTTCAGTCTCATCCATATAAAAAGACTGAACGTGTTGCTGATTTGGAGTATTATTCCAATCATGCATCACATCATCCTGAACTTTACCCATCGTAAATGTACCGCCTTCAACCATCACCAAACCTGGAGCAGTTGCCTGCTTCTTAAACTTATCATTAAATTGAAAACCCCCTTTTTTATCGTTGATTTTCCATCCTGTAGCACTAGAGCCACCTTTTGTACTTGACTTTTTACCACAACTAGTAAAACCTAATATTATCACTAATGATAGCAATAACTTAACAGCCATAATTTTGTTTACTTTCATACTTTTGGTAGTAATAAATTTCGAGGTGCAATATAATAATTAACTATTAAACTGCAAGGCCTTTTTTAAAATAATAAATAAATTATCTCAATACAAACTCTTAACTCAACAAAAAACGTAAAATCAAGGTTTTTATTATATTGAATTGCATCAAATAATTTATTTTTACTCCCATGTAATATTTAAGCCAAAAAAACGTTTCTCATTTAGATGAAAAAAAAAATCACCTTAATCATTTCCTTAATTTACATTAGTTGTTTCGGCCAACATACCGGAACAGTAACACTGCAATGGATAAAAAAGAGCGACATCTCTTTTGAAACTTATAAAGTAAGTACTCCTCAGTTTAAATCTGAATCTTTTTATCTGGACGCATCAAGAAAAGAAATCTTTTTAAAACTAAACTTCCCAGTCTCTGAAGCCACCGACGAGAAATCATTAGAAATCAGTAATACAATATACGAAACCATCTCAAATGAACAACTGGGGGATCTGTCTATTGTAAATATACCGAGTCAACTCAACGCAAACATTAAAAACAGTAATGCGCGAGATCAAAAATTTACCTTACTCTCTTTATCTCCTATCATTAAGGATGGAAAAGGATTTAAAAAGCTCATCTCATTCTCTTACTCTTTCAACAACAAACCCGCTCGAATCGCACAAATCGAAAGCAGCAGAAACACTATTGCCAATTCCGTTTTAGCTTCTGGTGACTGGTATCGGTTCTATGTTGAAAAATCAGGCGTTTATAAAATAACCAAAGAATTTTTAAAACAGTTGGGCTTAAACACAGATGGCGACCCAAGAAAAATTAAAATTTACGGAAATGGTGGCCGAATGGCGCCACTACTCAACAACACAAACTATCCTTTTGATTTAGAAGAAAATGCAATCCAGATAATCGGCGAAAACGATGGAACATTTAATAACGAGGACTACCTCCTCTTTTACGCAGAAGGAATCGACAATTGGAATGAAGAAAGCCAAACCCATGCTAATTTATATGCTTCCAAATCCTATTACTATGTAACCACACAAGGAGGTACTGGAAAAAGAATGTTAGAAACACAACAGCCAACTGGTAGCAGCACGATGACTATTGAGACTTTTGACGATTATCAATACCACGAAGTCGACTTAGTAAATGTTGTAAAAACAGGACGCCGATGGCTTGGAGAACAATTTAATGTGGATAACGAACAGGAATTCAAATTAAATTTCCCCAATGTAGTCAATTCTGCTCCCATGACTTTATCGGTTACGGGCGGTGCGTCCGCTTTTACACCAACCTTTTTAAAAGTAGCTGCAAACGGTGAAACCATAGGCACCATCACCTTTTCTTCAATATCTTCTAACTCAGGAACAGAGCTAACCTTAGGCTCCTTACCCACAAACACCACTATCACACCAGCAACTTCCGTTACCATAAAACTAACCTACGACAACAACGGAGTGCCTTCGTCAAAAGGATACTTAGATTACCTCATTCTAAAAGCAAAAAGCAATCTTATTGGATATGGAAAACAATTTCGTTTTCAATACAACGACGCCAGTTCTTTAATAGGAATCGGAGAATTTAAACTTACCAATGCAGCTAGCATAAAACAAATCTGGGACATTACCGACATATACAATACTACCAAAATTGAAAATCCGAACCAAAGCACTTTTTCATTTAAAGCCAATTTAGGCATGCTTCGTAAGTATATTGTAGTAGATGCTGCCGATTACTACATTCCGCTAAAAGAAGCTCAATCAAAAATAGCCAATCAAAACATCAAAGGAACCATTTTCAAAAATGCTCAAGGAGAATTTCAAGATATAGATTACCTCATTTTCACACCTGCTTTTTTATCGAAACAAGCAGAAAAATTAGCCAACTTTCATCGCGATTATTCGAAACTCAATGTAAAAGTAATTGAGCTAGAAACCGTCTATCAGGAGTTTTCTTCTGGAAAACAAGACATTGCTGGTATTCGAAATTTAGTGCGATATGTATACGAAAATGCCTCTTCGCCAGAGAAAAGAATTAAATACATCAATCTTTTCGGGGACGCTTCATTTGACTTTAAAAATCGCATCCCAAACAACACCAACATTGTACCTATCTATCACGCCTTAAACAGCACTTCTACTGGAGAAACTTCTTTCGCGTCAGATGATTTCTACGGATTAATGGATCCTGACGAAGGAAACGTTATTTATTCTTTCGGAGGAATTGATATTGCTGTAGGAAGAATGCTCGTTGCATCTACCGAGCAAGCCGAAGAAATGGTAAACAAAGTCATTGAATACCACGACACCAAATCCTATGGAAACTGGAGAAATAACTGTGTTTTTATTTCGGATGATTCAGACAAAACTTCCGACGTTTCTCTACAAACAAGACAAAACCAACTCGCAGATATATTAGCACAAGAAAAACCTTTTATCAATGTAAAAAAAATACTTTTGGATTCTTATGTCCAAGAAACATCCTCTGGCGGAAACAGGTATCCAAAGGCACGAGAAGAACTATTCAATGCCTTTGAAAAAGGGGCTTTGGTTTTTAATTATTTAGGACATGGCGGGGAAGACGGATTGACTGGTGAAAGAATTTGGGAAAAATCAGATGGTCAAAATTTAGGCAACCGCTACAAATACCCTTTATTCATTACTATTACTTGTGACTTCTCGCGTTTTGATAATCCCTATCGACCAACAGGTGGAGAATACACCTATTGGAATCCGAAAGGAGGTGCCATTTCAATGGTTACTACGATTCGATCTATCGGACAATATGCAGCTGAAATATTTAACGCTAAATTATCGAATTATTTATTTTCTTACGGCAATAACAACTACACTACGATAGCTGAAGCGTTGCGATTGGCAAAAAACAGCAATCCTAGCTCTTCTTCAAATGTAGTATTTTACATTGGTGATCCAGCCCTGATGCTGGCTATTCCAAAGCCAAAAATAACACTTACAAAAGTAAACGATGTACCGATTACCGGACCCATCGCTGACTTTCAATCTTTAGCTCAGATGACGCTCTCGGGAGAAATCACTGATGAATTTAACAATCCAATTACCAATTACAACGGAGAACTTTCTGTAAATATTTTCGATAAAAACATCGCCAAAACAACTTTGAACAATGACGGCAACAGCCCTCCTATTGTATTTAACACAAGTGGAGAAACCATCTTTAGAGGCAACGCATCTGTCACCAATGGTCAGTTTGAGTTTAAATTTGTTGTTCCTCGTGATATTCGGATTCCAATTGGAAACGGACGAATTAGTTTTTACGCGAAAAAATCTGCGACTTTATCAGATAATACTGGATATGACACCCGAATAAAAATTGGAGGAACTAACACTAACGCCATTGCTGACAACAATGCGCCGCGCGTTAAGTTATTTATGAACGATCAGACTTTTGTTTCTGGAGGAATAACTAATAATTCGCCGGTACTCCTTGCCTTACTTGAGGATGAAAACGGGATCAATACCGCTAGTGGAATCGGCCACGATATCGTCGCCATTTTAGACGGCAACGAAAGTAATCCCTATATTCTAAACAATTATTACGAAACCGAACTAGACAATTACAAAAAAGGGAAATTACAATTCCCTTTTAGGGATCTGACCGTTGGATTACACACCATTCATTTCAAAGCTTGGGATGTTTATAACAATCCTATCAATATGGAAATTCAATTTACCGTTGTAGACAACGATGCGATTACCTTAACTAATGTTTTAAACTACCCCAATCCTTTTGTGAACTACACCCAGTTTTGGTTTACCCACAACCGCCCTCTAGAACCTTTGGAAGTTCAAGTGCAGGTAATGACCATTACTGGCAAAATAGTATGGTCAAAAAATCAAACCGTTACCACCGAAGGCTTTCTTTCTAGAGAAATTACTTGGGATGGCAGGGATGATTTTGGCGACAAAATCGGAAAAGGGGTTTATATATATAAACTTACCGTAAAATCAAACATAAGCAACAAACAATCGGAAAAATTTGAAAAACTTGTAATCCTTTAATAAAATAGTATCTTTGCAAATTATTTTTTTTATTAAAAATTCCTAATCAAAATACACATCGCTAAATAAAGAGTAGTGATTCCCTTAATTTCGAATAAAAGCTAAATTATACCGACATGAAAAAAACAGCGCTTCTATTACTTTGCTTGATTATCTTTCAGATAGCCCAATCACAAGATAGAGTAATTACAACAGGAGTCCCTTTTTTATTAGTAGCCGCTGACGCTAGAGCAGCAGGTCTAGGAGAACAAGGAGTTGCAACATCATCCGACGTCTTTTCCCAACAATGGAATCCCGCTAAATATGCTTTCGCAACGGAAAAGCAAGGATTTTCTGTAAGTTACACCCCTTATTTAACTTCATTGGTTAATGACATTTCACTAGGACAACTAACCTACTACAACAAAACAAACGAGAGAAGTGCTTTTGCTGCTAGTATCCGTTATTTTAGTTTAGGAGAAATAGAACTAAGACAAAGCGTAGATGATGTCGCCCGAGTAGTCAGACCAGCTGAATTTGCTCTTGATGGTTCCTATGCATT
>CALQBR020000114.1 GCA_943328865.2 Sphingobacterium thalpophilum | reverse complement strand
TCCAATTTTAACTTTGGCACTTCTGCACGCACCACATCAAATACATAGGAGGTAATTTGATCATGTGGGTATTCTAATTTGTAAAAAGCATCGTAAACAGTTTCTTTTACGACCATAAATTGCACCGATACTTTTAGTTTTACGAAAACATTGTCTTTTGTTTTGGTCTCAATAATTACGTCTAATTGTTGGATTTTTAGATTTACTCGACCTGCAATTCGATCAATCAAAGGAATTTTTAATTGCAGTCCCGATTGTCGGATGCTTAAAAATTTACCAAACCGCTCGATAACCACTGAGGTTTGCTGTTTTACCGTAAAAAAGGCCGAAAGAAAAATAAATAGTCCGAAGACTAATAAAATAATGAGCATAATGTCCATAATGAAAAGATTTTAAAGTTTCTATTAAATTAATTTGTAATTTACATATTTAACTATAGGTTTGTAACTTATTAACAATATTATAAGAATTTACTTTTACAAATACCGTTAAATAAATTACCTAACCGAGGTTTCGAATTTACTTGCCAAATCCCATCAACCCTTAACAAATTATCATCATGTGTATGAAAAAGTCCTTTTTTACTTTAGTTCTTGTTTTTTGTAGTTTATTGGTAAATGCCCAATATAAATATAGGGATTCCAACCGAATAGGGATCACAATTGGGATGAACCAGTTTTCTTTAGTGACTTCTAATTTTGAGGCTAAACCTGCCTCAGGTTTGAATGTCGGTCTTTCTATGCGAGGTAATTATTACAATAATTGGGATATGGTTTATGCCATGCAGTTTAGTGAGAATAATTTTTTGGTGGCTTCTAAAAATTTTGCTTCTCAACCAGAAGACGTTAATTACAAATTATCATCAGCTCAAATCTCCTTAATGGGAAGCTATAAAATTGTAGAGAATCATTTGAGCGTTGAGTTTGGCCCTATGATTCAAGTCAATGGAAAATTAACGATTAATGAGGAACAAGAAAACAACAAAATTACAGGAACTTCTTATTTGGCCAAGGATATTACGGCTATTTCTAAATTCAATTTTTATCCAGCCGTAGGAATAACAGCGGGGGTAAGGCATTTTAGAGTTAATCTTCAGTATTATCAAGGCGTAAATAATATTCTCGGAAATTTAAACAAAGCAGGTGTCTCAGGTTTTAAAGGAACTTCAAGTATAGTCTGTGCGAATCTTATAATTTATTTATAAAAAAAGCTTCCGATTCAGGAAGCTTTTTTGTTTTTTATAATGTCGCAATTGCATTGTTAATTCGTTTAATGGTTTCCTCTTTACCGATGACTTCCATAATATCAAATAAGTGCGGTCCTTTTAAAGCGCCTACCAAACACAGGCGAAAAGGCTGCATTACTTTACCCATTCCAATTTCGTTATTTGTCATCCATTCTTTGACAACGGTTTCGATATTTGTAGCAGTAAAATCCTCAATGGGTTTGATTACAGTTATTAATTCTTGCATCAAAGCAGGCGTTTCTTCTTTCCAATTTTTGCTTCCTTTTTCATCATACGTTGTGGGCGCTACAAAAAAGAAATCACTCCATTCCCAAAATTCGGATACAAAATGTGCCCGTTCTTTTATCAGAGAAACGATCTTTGTCAATTTTGTCATCTCTATTGCCGTTGAAAATCCTTTCTCAATAAGAATTGGAGCGTAAGCTTTTGCCAAATCCGCATCTTTTTGCTGTATTAAGTATTGGTGATTGAACCATTTGTTTTTCTCAGGGTCAAATTTGGCACCTGCTTTATGAACTCTTTGTAAATCGAAGGATTCTACCAGTTCTTCCAAAGTGTACAATTCTTTTTCAGTTCCGTCATTCCAACCCAATAGCGCTAAAAAGTTTACTACTGCTTCTGGAAAATACCCTTTTTCTCTATACCCTGATGAAATGCCTTCTTGTGTTTTCCATTCCAATGGAAATACCGGAAATCCCATTTTGTCTCCATCACGCTTCGATAGCTTTCCATTTCCAATGGGTTTCAAAATCAATGGTAAATGAGCAAATTCAGGGGCTTCCCATCCAAATGCACGGTATAATAATACGTGTAAGGGCATCGATGGCAACCATTCTTCTCCACGAATAACATGAGAAGTTTCCATTAAATGATCATCGACAATATTCGCTAAATGGTACGTTGGCATGCCGTCTCCTTTAAATAGGACTTTATCGTCTAGCAGATTCGTTTCAAATTTTACGGCACCGCGAATGAGGTCTTTTAAATGTAAAGTTTCATCTACCGGTGTTTTAAAACGAATGACATATTCCTGACCACTAGCAATTCTTGCTGCAGTTTCCTCTTCAGAAAGCACTAACGAAGTGTCTAGTTTTTCTCGGTTGTGGTGGTTATAGATAAATGTTTTTCCTTGTTCCTCGTGTTTTTTCCTATGAGCGTCTAAAGCTTCTGGTGTGTCAAATGCATAATAAGCCCAACCCGTTTTTATTAATTGATCCGCATATTGTTTGTACAAAGGTTTTCTTTCACTTTGACGATACGGTCCAAACTTTTCGTTTTTCCCTACGGTTTCATCTGGTGCTATTCCTAGCCATTCTAAAGCCTCCATTATGTAGTCCTCAGCACCGGGTACAAAACGGTTTTGGTCAGTATCTTCAATTCTCAAGTAGAAAACACCGCCATTTTTTTTTGCAAATAAATAATTGAATAAAGCAGTACGAACACCGCCAATATGTAAAGGTCCTGTTGGACTTGGTGCAAAACGCACACGAACTTGCTTTGACATTTTTTGTAAAATTTTGGTGCAAATATACAATTTCAATTACTCAATTTGAATTTTAGCTTCTCTGAAAAGTTTATGGTTTAGCTACTTTGTTTTCTTTCTCAAATAATTGATTGATTGGCTGTTTTTTAGCCATTTACTTGTGATAATTTTAAGTTTTTAATATTCATATAAAATCGTACTTTTATCGGTTATTAAGAATAGACATGCTCAATTGGAAAATAAAACCTTGATTTACCTTAAATTAGAAGCTTTTATAAAAAAGTTTTACACCAATGAACTCCTCAAAGGATTGATTTTTTTCATTGGTTTGGGTTTGTTGTATCTTTTGTTAGCCATCTTCGTGGAGTACTTTCTATGGTTGCCTCCCATCGGTAGAACGATGTTATTTTGGAGTTTTATCATTGTCGCTTTGATACTATTGACCCGTTTTATTTTATTTCCTGTTTTTAAATTATTTAAACTTCAGCGTGGCATCAATTATGAAGTTGCTTCGGCAATAATCGGAAATCATTTTTCTGAAGTTAGCGACAAGCTGATTAATTTCCTTCAATTGTCCAATGATGACAATCAATCTGAATTGCTACTGGCTTCTATTGAACAAAAAGCCCTTTCATTGCAGCCGATTCCTTTTGGTAATGCCATTAATTTTAAGGCCAATCGAAAGTATTTGCCTTTGGCTTTACTTCCAATTTTGCTTATCCTTGTTTTTTATGCTTCGGGTAATAGCAATATCATTTCTCAAAGTTTGAATAGGGTAGTTCATTTCAATGCTGCTTTTCTTCCACCTGCACCGTTTCAGTTTGTTATATTAAATCCAAATCTGCAAACGGAGCAAAACACAGACTTTATTCTTAAAGTTAAAACCCAAGGTAAAGTAATTCCTGAAAATGTAAAGATCGTTATTGGCGATGAAAGTTATTTTATGGAAAACCAAGCCAACGGATTGTTTCAGTTTAAAATAGAAAAACCTTTCTCCAATGTCTTGTTTCACATAGAAGCCAACGAAGTTTACTCTAATGACTATGAATTGGAAGTGGTTGCAGTACCCACTATTGCTAATTTCGGAATGGTTTTAGAATTTCCTTCTTATTTAAATAAAAAACCATCAACTATCAAAGGGAATGGAAATGCTATTGTTCCAGAAGGTACGCTTGTAACTTGGATGATGCATACTTTAGCTACCAATAGCGTTAATTGGACCGATTTTAAATCTAATTTTTATTTCACTAAAACAGAAAATCTTTTTACCATTTCTAAAAAGATGCTCCATAATACCGAATATCAAATTGGCACTTCCAATGACAAGATTAAAAACCATGAAAAATTAAACTATCAAATAGCGGTTATTAAGGATCAATTCCCTTCTATTGAAATTAATGTAGCACCAGATAGTTTACAAGTGGCAAAAAATTTCGTATTAGGCACAATTTCAGATGATTATGGTCTTTCTAGACTCCAAATCGTTTATTATCCTAAAGATAGCCCTTCACTTGCCAAGCGTGGAATAATTGCTATTAAAAAAGATATTTATGATCAGTTTGTTTTTGCTTTTCCTAGTAATCTTAAAGTGGAGCAAGGGGTTTCGTATGATTATTATTTTGAAGTTTTTGATAATGACGCGCTACATCATTTTAAGAGTACTAAATCGGTTTTGTTTTCCAATCGGATTGCCACTGATTCCGAGAAGGAGGACCAAGTGCTTCAGCAGCAGAATGACAATATTAATAGCTTAGAGAAGTCTTTAAAGACTCAAAACAAGCAATTATCAGAAATGGATAAATTGCAAAAAACAGCCAAAGAAAAAGACCAGTTTGAATTTAAAGACCAACAAAAAGTCAATGATTTTATTAAACGTCAAAAGCAACAAGACGAAATGATGCAATCATTTTCGAAAAAGATGGAAGATAATTTGGATCATTTTAAAACCGATCACAAAGATGAATTCAAAGAATCGCTTCAGAAGCGTTTAGAAAAGGTCGATGCGGATTTAGAAAAAAACCAAAAATTATTGGACGAACTTCAGAAGCTTAATGATAAAATCAATAATGAGCAATTATTGGAAAAATTAGAAACCTTCAAACAGAATAGTAAAAATCAAACCAAGAATTTGGAGCAATTGGTTGCATTGACCAAAAAGTATTATATAGAGAAGAAAGCAGAACAGTTGGCTGAAAAATTAAACCAACTTTCAAAATCTCAAGAATATTTGTCTAACAAAGACAAGGAAAATAATGCAGATAAACAGCAAGAAATAAATTCTGAATTCGACAAATTACAACAAGAGCTTAATTCCCTTGAGAAAGAAAACGAATCATTAAAATCACCTATTTCACTTCCGGATAGTGATCAGAAAGAGCAAAGCATTGATGAAGACTTAAAGAAAGCGACTTCAGAACTGCAAAAACAAAATCAAGCTAAAGCCAAACCAAAACAGAAAAGTGCGGCTAAGAAGATGCAAGAATTGAGTCTGCAAATGAAAGAAAGTATGTCTGGTTCAGCGCAGGAACAGTTGGAAGAAGATGTAAAAATGTTACGACAAATATTAGATAATTTATTGGCTTACTCTTTTTCACAGGAATCGGTTATGGTTGATTTTAAGACTAGTAAACAGGGATCTCCATCGTTTAATATAAGTTTAAAAACCCAGCAAGATTTGAAACAACAATTTAAGCATGTTGATGATAGTTTGTTTGCGATGTCTTTAAGAAATCCTAAGATTGCCGAAAACGTGACCAAAGAGATCGGAAACGTACACTATAATATTGACAAAGCGCTTACTAGTTT
>CALQBR020000113.1 GCA_943328865.2 Sphingobacterium thalpophilum | reverse complement strand
GATAGTTTCCTGAAATAAATGTGGTGTACGTTTGCTCGTCAATACTTGTTTCAGTTAACTTTTGGGCAAAACTGAAATTAGCAATAAGTAAGAAAAAAATTAAATATGATAAGGCTCGCATCGTAGGGTGTATTTTATTTTAGAATGGGTGTTTTCTATTTCAAGATCATGATTAGCTAAAATTGTAATGTGGTAACGGGTTTCAAAAATGGCCTTTCCAAAGAGTTCTGTTTGGTATTTTGAAGATAATGTAACTTCGTTAGGATTGATTAAATTGTCTATTTTTATGGTTTTTGAAGTATATCTGATATGCACACAATTGTATATTGGAGCCAAAATATCATTTAAAAATTGAACACCAAAGGGGTTGAAATGATAATTCGGCATAAAATAATCCAAATTCAAAGACGGATAATAGCCCAAAAGAATCGAGTAACACGATTTATAAAATTCAAATAATTCAGATGAAGTATTTCCTTCAAATTTTTCGAAAGTAAATAAAACGCCATCATTTTTAAAATACAACTTAGTATCTGTTCGGTCACAATAAAAGTACAGCTGGTTCAATTCGTTGGTATAGATTTCAAATGTCGCCGTCACTTGAGTCTTTTGATTGGTGATTTTCAAGCGATTGTTGGGAACAAAATCAAACGTATTTAACAATAAGGGAAGTGCTTCTACATTGCTGATTAAAGTATTTTCATTTGGGATTTCATTTATTTTAAGATTCAATTTGTTGTTTTCATTTTCAATAAAATACGACAAGGGTAACGGAACCGTTTTAGCTCCAAATGCAGGAACATATTGAACTTGAAAATGAATGTGCGGTTCAGGAGAACGCCCCGAATTACCACAGGTGGCTATTAAAGTTCCTTTTTTGACATAATCCCCAATAGTAACCAATAAACTATCTTTTTTGAGGTGACTGATTTGCGAATACAAACCATTTACATGATTCATGATGATTGAATTACCCCAATTTTGAGCCACATTTACTTCGTTAACATCATTGTCTTCTACATAATTAATTATGTCATATATATAGCCATCAGCTGGCGCTAGAACAGGTTTGTTGTAGCAATAAAAATCGTCTAATCGCTGTCCTAAATTCGCGTAGGTCTTATCAGTTTCGTCAGTTATAACAAAATCTAAGGCATTGCCCCAATCTCCGAGATGGGTTATTGTTCCATTGTAGCCTTGGCTAACAACCCATTCGCCCCAAAAAGGTAGAAACATTGAATAATATGGATTGGTAACTTTTCTTTTCAAAAGATGTAAATATTCATATAAAGATTTCTCAGGTGAAAAGAAAGCGGTATTGGCAGGTATTATCAATTTATACTGATGTCTGGCATGAAAAATATAAAGTACAATAGAAGTAATTATTGAAAACGACAATGACATGGAATTCATTTGGAAAACAAATAGAATCTTATTCATAGTAATCATCAAAAACATCAATATAGGACTCAAAAAAATAACCAACAAAATAGAGTAGGCGTTTGGAATATAAAAGAAACAACCCAAGGCAATGGCCATAAAAATAAAATTAACTCCCGAATAGAAATAGGTTAGATTGTCTAAATTTCCTCCCATAATATGGTAAAAAAACAAAGCCGAATAAAACCCAATTACAGCATACAACACCGTAATTCTAGAATAAATTAACATTCCTATTAGGATGACAATTCCAGCTAAAATACTTTTTTGAAAAAATACCGTTGAAAGTGTAATTAGAAAGACATGAATAGAGTAGGGTATGTTAATAGTGTCTAGCGAGTGCACCATTACATACCATTGACTTTGTTTTAAATCGATAAGGGTATTGTCATGAAAAACATAATCCATATTGATAGTAAACACTTCAAAGGTCTTAGTTGATAAGGAAATAATATTAACAATTATAAAAAAAGGAATCGTTAAATAAGGAAGTTGGTATTTGTCAAAATAATTTTTACACCAAATCGTTACCACTATGGAGATTAAAGTAGCAATCACAAACAAGCCTATAAAGTAATTGTTTATTTCATAGCCATAAGCAATTGACAATCCAACTAGTAGAGCATTGAATCCAATGGTTCCAGAGCGTATTTCCTTTTTATTGTAACCTAATTTAACCAATAAAAAATGGAAAAAAAGCAGTAATAGTAAACCCACTAATCCAATTTTTGGAGTCATAAAAGTGACCAAAAGCAACAACAAAGCCAGTATCTTATTATTAGAAAAAAATATAATACTATAGCTGTTTAAAGTGCTTTCTATCCAGAAATTAGTTAGAAGGGATTTTAGTCTCATGGTAAGAATTGAATATTAATAAAGAGTCTTTTTAGAGAAACCAAATGAATGATTTCGCTAAAAAGACTCTAAATTTATGGATAATTACAATTGAAAAGTTTTTAAATGCGCTGGTTTTCTTTCAGGCGCTTCAATAGTGTCTACCGTTTCGTTTTCACGGATAATATGAACGTCCCCTTTCAGGTCAATTAATACTACTTTTGGTCGCATTTGGATAAACTGCATCCATTGCGTCATATTGTAAGCCCCAACGCGGTGCACCACTACATTATCACCTTGATTCAATAATGGTAGGGAAATATTATCATTCACCACATCAATATTCATACATAAAGGACCATAACAAACGGTTTCTTCAGTATGATGAGAGAAATGTTGGGCAGGAGAGATTTTATGGTTATACCAAAAAGCAGTAAATAAAATATTGACACCAAAATCAAAAATAGTAGCCCGTCTGCCATCGCTTAAGGTTTTATTTGCTATAACAGAACCTAATAAATACCCCGCATCATCAATCATGGCGCGACCTGTTTCAAGGATAAGTAAAGGTAAATCTTCTTTTTTGAAACCAAAATTTAATATTGTAGATGTAATTGCCTCAGCATAATCATCAAAAGTCGGAATGATATCGGCTCCTTGTAAATAAGATCCTTTTAGGGTATTAGCCGATGCAAATCCACCTCCTAAATCGATGTATTTAATTACATGATCCCATTTGATTTTAGTATGGTGTACCAAATCACATAATTTCCAAGCAGCCACTGCATAAGCGTTAGCCGAAAGCATATAGGTTCCAATATGACAATGCAATCCTTCTAAAATCATTTCATCATGAGACATGATTTTGTTAATCGCATTCCAGGCTTGTCCATTTTCATAATTAAATCCAAAACGATCCCACATTGGATAAACCCCTGTATCCATATTCATCCTAATGGCTACTCTCGCTTTTTGAGTACCACCTTCTAACAATTCGGCTAACATGTATAACTCATCAAAATGGTCAATGTGAATTAATGAATGATTATCAACGGCCAATTGTAAATCTGCTTTTGATTTTTCGGGACCGTTAAAAATGATTTTATCACCAGGAACGCCATTTCGCAGTGCTTTTTGGTATTCAAAAACAGAAACAACTTCTGCCCATGAACCTTCTTGGTGAAAAACATTACATACCGCATTGATGTAATTGGTTTTGTAACTCCAAGCAAATTGTACTTTTGGATAACGCGTTTTAAAGGCTCTTAACGCATTTTTGTAGGTACTTCTAATGGTTTTTTCGCTAATCACAAATAGGGGAGAACCATATTCTTTGATTAAACTTTTTACAGAAACATTGTCTATGTAATCTACTGGACCAAACTCTGTTCGAGATCCAAATTTATTCATAGAACCTGTGTTAAGTTGTTGGATGAATGGGCGTTCGTATATTTTTTTTGACATTTTTATATTTTTTAAAATTTGGGGTTTATTAAAATTCTCCTAGGGTGCTTATTTTTTCAAAGTCTTTGATGGAAACGATTAAGTCTTGTGAATAACGGATAAACATTTTTCCTGACTCGTATTCTTTTTGGCTGGCAACCGATTCGCCTAATGCAATTCTAACTAAGGCTTCAGGATGATTTTGGCCACAGCCTTTAGCGAGGTAAACCCATGCCGGAAAACGCGGATTCATCTCAAGTAGATAATAAATTCCTTCTTTACTTTTGATAAATTCTAATTCGCATCCGCCTTTCCATTTGGATTTAGCAATTACGGAATGAGCAATATCAATTAGTGTATCATCTTCTAATGAAACCCCCGCCCAAGCTTTGCCTTTATCGGTAATGTATAATTTACGCATGGGAACAGCGCCAACACAATTTCCTTTTCCGTCACCAATAGCCGTAATATTGACTTCGTTTCCAGATACAAATTGTTGAATAATAATAGGTAAACCCCATTTTGCACTAATTTTATTGAAGTAATTCATAGCTTGCTCAGGAGTTGCAGCTATTGAGGCATCATAATATTTTCCTTTTACTACAAGCGGATACGAAAATTCATTTGTTAGACTATGAATTTCGTTTAAACTAAAAATCATTTTACTTTTAGGGACATCCACATTGTATTTTTCTCCAAATTCTCCTAATGCTGATTTGTGGCGTTCTTCAAACTGCTCCTGTGTGGGTAAAGCGGTAGCAATTCCAAAATTCGTTCTTAGTTCGTCTTGAATCTTGATGAAATTATGTAATTCGGCATCAAAATTTGGAATAATAACATCAATATTTTCAATAGAATGGATGTATTCCAATCGGTCTTTTAAAACGGCCGTTCCGGCAGATGGCAATGGGATTTGATAGGTTTTGTCAACGAATTCCTTCATGTAGATACCAGGTTCTAAGGTTTCGTATGAAAGGCCAATGATGCGAACATCATAAATTTCGCTCTCTTTTAAGGCTCTAGCTACAGGAATGCCAGGACCGGGGCTGTCAATGTTATTAAGTCCTGTAACAGCAACGGTTATTTTTATTTTAGTCATTGATTTCTACTAATTGGTGGTTGCTTAAGATTTGTAGAAACTCATTAAAATCTTTTTCAATAGTAGATTTATCAGCATTATAATCATTAGAAACGACTTCTAATATTTCATTTTTAGATTTTCCGGCTTTGATTTCATTGATAATCATAGCGCCCAATTCGTTTACTGAAAAACTATCTCCAGTGGTTGGGTTAAAAACAAATCCATTTTCGCTAATGGCAAGATTCCTGTTGACTTTCATAGGTATAAATTTAATTTGTTGGTGTTATAATTCTTTATGGTATTTCTATGGAATTCGATAAATCCATTCCCTACTAATTAGGAGTGTGATTTTAAATTGCTTTTAGAAAAAGCTAAAAAAAACAGACTATTATTTAATTAACCCGAATTTAGACTAATAAAGTTTTTAAAAGTTTAATGTAAAGTAGGTGGATTCAAGTCATAAATGCAATTGTTTTTTAATAAATATTTATTGTTGCTTTTTTAACCTTATGAAATTGATGCTATTTTGCTGTAAAATAGTATCTTAAGTAGATAATATTTTATATTTTCCAACCAAAAAAGATCAAAATGAAAAATACTTTATTTTTATTATTACAATAAAGTTTGTTAAAGAGTAAAAAACTCAATTCAACAATTACCTATTAAAGCTTCATCATCAGGATGAAGCTTTTTTTTGTAAACCATTTTGTTAAACCTTCAAATACGCTATATTTGTACCTC
>CALQBR020000112.1 GCA_943328865.2 Sphingobacterium thalpophilum | reverse complement strand
TTGATTTCTAAATCAGTTCTCATAAGGATATAAGTAAAAAGGTAAATGGAGGGGAGTTGTTATTTTGCTAAATGTCAACAATTTAAATTTACAAAAAATACAAACTAAATAATGTTAATTCATTGATAAATAGCGATTTGTATTTTTTTATTACTGGATTTATAGCTACACATCTCTTAAAAGATATTTTTATACCACCTAATTCTGTTTTGTGATTATTCCAAATCAGCACATTTTTAAATCATCAAATAAAATCTTACTTTAGCATACTTTAAAAATTCAAAAAAATGATTAGCGAAGCTCAGTTTCAAAAAGAGTTACAATTGATAATAGCCAATGCCATTCGTGAAGATGTAGGGGATGGTGATTACAGTTCATTGGCTTGTATTCCTGCCTCAACTCAAGGATCGGCAAAACTGCTAGTTAAAGATCATGGGATTATTGCTGGGGTCGCCTTTGCCGAAATGATTTTTAAATATGTAGATCCAGCCTTGCAAATTGAAATCTTTATTACTGATGGAACACCCGTTAAATTTGGAGATATCGTTCTTCAAGTTTCTGGAAGTTCCCAATCGATTCTTAAAGCGGAACGGTTGGTATTGAATTCTATGCAAAGGATGTCAGCTATTGCTACCAAAACCAATGAATATGTTGTTCTTCTCAAAGGAACGGATACTAAAATTCTAGATACCCGAAAAACGACTCCTGGTTTTCGTGCCTGCGAAAAATGGGCCGTAAAAATAGGGGGCGGTGAAAACCACCGATTTGCGTTATACGATATGATTATGCTTAAGGATAATCACAATGATTTTGCAGGAGGCATTACTTTGGCTATTGCCAAAACCAAAGCCTATCTGAAAGAAAATAACCTACCGCTTAGGATTATTGTTGAAGCCAGGAACCTTGAAGAAGTTCAAGAAATTATTGACTGCGAAGGCGTTTACAGAATTCTGTTAGATAACTTCGATTATGAGACCACCAAAAAAGCCGTTGCGATGATTGGCGATAAATGCCTTACCGAATCATCAGGAAATATCAATGAAAATACCATTCGCCATTATGCGGAATGTGGCGTGAATTATATTTCTTCAGGTGCATTGACCCATTCCATTTATAACATGGACTTGAGTCTAAAAGCCATTTAATTTATGACAAAGGAATCAGAAAGATCATTCGAAAAATTTCCAGTTGTACGCCCTCTAGTGCATTTCTTGCGATGGATTAAACTCCCTGGTTTGGAGAATTTATCTCTTTATGATTTGATAGCCTTGTACTTAAGAGGAATCATTGAAAGTGGTTTCTCCTACCATGCTAGTGCTATTGCTTTTAGTTTCTTTATGGCATTGTTTCCCTTTGCCTTGTTTATTTTGAATTTGATTCCCTACATTCCTATCGAGGGGTTTCAAGATGACTTTTTGAAATTTGTAGAAGAAGGCGTTCCTCCAAATACCTATGATGCCATTGCTGCCATTATTGACGACATTCTGCATAACAGTCATTCAGGTTTGCTGTCCTCGGGATTTATATTGTCTATTTTCTTGATGGCAAATGGGTTGAATGGTATTTTGGGAGGGTTTGAATCTTCTCGCCATGTCGTTGTTAAAAGAGGCTTTTTTCGACAGTATTTGGTTTCCTTGGGAATGTCTCTATTGTTGTCTTTTCTATTGATTGTGACCATTGCTGCGATTATTGTTTTTGAGGTATTTATTCAAAAAACAATTTTTAATAATCTGCTGTATGAATACGTTCCGTTTATTGTTATAGGGAGGTATGTTTTTGTTATTTTAATGATTTTGATAACCATCTCCATCCTTTTTAAATATGGTACCAAAAGAGAAAAAGGACGGGTTTTTATCTCGGTAGGATCTGTCTTTACGACGGTTTTGGTTATTTTGGATTCTTATATTTTTGGAATATGGGTGGTGAAATTTTCCAAATACAATGAATTGTATGGTTCTATTGGAACCTTATTGATCATGATGTTTTACATCTGGATAAACTGTGCTATTTTGTTGCTCGGATTTGAATTGAATGCGATTATCAATAATTTGAAAAAGAAAAACCAAATCAAATTATAAACAATTACCCTACCTTTTTATTTTGTTATTCTAAGAGTGATTTTAACTTTTTTTAGACAATAAAGTGTTTATTTATAGCGTTTTATGTATTGCTTTGGTTTTGAAAAAGCGATACCTAACAAACCAGCTATTAAATAAATATTACAGATATGAACAAAAGTACAATGTGCGTTTTAACCTTGCTTTTCTCGCTGGTTTTTTATGCTCAAAATAAAAATATTTTCGGAAAATGGAATACCATTCATGAAGAAACAGGCAAGATTATTTCTGTTGTAGAAATTTATGAAATGAATAATAAAATCTACGGCAAAGTTTGTGAAATCTCTAATCCAAAAAGCCGTAACCTTTTATGTAAAAACTGCCCAGGGGAAGATAAAGACAAACCCATTTTAGGGATGACGGTGATTAAAGGACTTCAAAAAAACGAAAATGAATATTCCGATGGCGAAATTCTTGACCCCAACAGTGGGAATTTATACCAATGTTATATTACTTTAATTCATCCTGATAAATTAAAAGTCAGGGGTTATATTGGCATTTCTCTTTTTGGAAGAACGCAATATTGGGAAAGGGTAAATAAATAAAAACGAAAAGGAATTAGTAAAAAGGAATCTGATTTCGTCTAAAAAAGAATATTTTTGCTTTTAAATAATTAAAAATGCAGTTCTTCGTCGAAGTTATTTTACCGCTTTCACTTGCCAAAACTTTTACTTATCGTGTTTCGGAGACCGAATTTCATTTTATCAAAGCTGGAATGCGTTTGGCAGTGCCTTTTGGAAAAAGTAAAATTTATACTGCTTTGGTTGTTGGTGTGCATCAAAATCAGCCTACTTTGTATGAAGCCAAAGAAATTCATCAAATTTTAGACGAAAAACCCATAGTAACTGAAATCCAAATCACCCATTGGCAATGGATTGCTTCTTATTATATGTGTGCCATAGGAGATGTTTACCGGGGTGCCATGCCTAGTGCTTTGTTGTTAGAAAGTGAAACAATAATTGCGTCCAAATCAACTGTTATTATTGATGAAAGTCAACTTTCTGATGAAGAGTATTTGGTTTATGAAGCCTTGCAACAGCAAAGTTCTTTGAAAGTACAAGACATTATGTCTATTTTAAACAAGAAGAATATCTTTCCAGTGATTCAAAAGCTGATCGATAAAAACATTTTGGTGCTCCAAGAAGAACTTCAGGAAAGTTATAAGCCCAAATTGGTTAGATATGTTCGTTTAAATGCTAAATATGAATCGAATGCGGGTTTAGCAGATTTGCTTGAAATGCTTAAAAGTGCCAATAAACAAAAGGAAATTGTTTTAAGTTATTTTCAATTAAGCGCTTCTGAAAAGACCCGAGGCGAAGCAGAAAGGTGCGGAGCTAAACCCATTACAGTCAAAAAATTGGTGGAGGTAGCAAATTCTTCTGCGACAATCGTGAAAGCATTAATAGATAAAGAAATCTTTGAGGAGTATTATATTCAGGAAGACAGAGTCAATTTCAAAGAAAGTAACAATGGAGTGCAACTGCAATTAAGTGAAGTGCAACAAGCTGCTTTTGATCAAATCAATGCTGGTTTCTCTGATAAAGAAGTCTGTCTTTTGCATGGAGTGACTTCCAGTGGGAAAACTGAAATCTACATCAAACAGATTGAAGCCTACCTACAAAAAGGCAAACAAGTTTTATATTTGTTACCCGAAATTGCATTGACGACCCAATTAGTGGGCAGACTAAGAGCCTATTTCGGAAATAAAGTAGCTGTTTTTCATTCTAAATATAACAATAACGAACGCGTTGAGGTTTGGAATCAAACATTAGAAAATTCCCCAAAAGCACAAATAATAATAGGAGCCAGATCGGCTTTGTTTTTGCCATTTCATGATTTAGGATTCGTGATTGTAGATGAAGAGCACGAACAGACCTTCAAACAAATAGATCCTGCACCACGTTATCACGCCCGTGATGCAGCTATTGTGCTAGCCAATTTTCATAAGGCTAAAGTCTTGCTGGGCTCCGCAACACCAAGTATCGAAACTTTTTTCAATGCCAAGTCAAATAAATACGCTTTAGTAGCCATTACCGAACGCTACGGAAATGTGATGATGCCTGCCATTGAATTGGTGGATTTGAAAGATAAATATTTCCGAAAAAAAATGTCGGGGCATTTTAGTGATACTTTGATTGAAGAAATTACCGCTGCGTTATCTTTAAACGAGCAAGTGATTTTGTTTCAAAATCGCAGGGGATATTCGCCTTTATTGGAATGTATGACTTGTGGGCAGGTGCCGCAATGCCAACAATGTGATGTGAGTTTGACTTACCACAAGCATAAAAATCAATTGCGTTGTCATTATTGTGGGTATGCTATTGCAAAGCCCGTTCATTGTCATAGTTGTTCCAGTGTCGATTTAACTACAAAAGGCTTTGGAACTGAACAGATACAACAGGAATTGACCACTTTATTTCCGACTCATAAAATTGGAAGAATGGATCAGGATACCACACGTGGGAAATTTGGTTTTGAGAAAATAATCGATAGTTTTAAAAATAGAGAGATTGATATTCTAGTGGGAACACAAATGTTGGCCAAAGGATTGGATTTTGATAATGTGACTTTGGTTGGGATTATGAATGCAGATAATATGTTGTACCACCCTGATTTTAGAGCTTTTGAAAGGAGTTTTCAAATGATGACTCAAGTTGCTGGTCGTGCAGGTCGTGCGGAAAAACGGGGTAAAGTAATTATTCAAACCTATAATCCAAATCACAATACCATTCAACAGGTAACTCATACAGATTATGCAGGGATGTATAAAGAACAATTATATGATCGGTATATTTATAATTATCCACCGTATTTCAAATTGATTAAACTCACGCTAAAACACCGTGATTTTGATAAATTAAAAGAAGGGGCAATGTGGCTCTATCAAGTGTTGCATCAAAATCTAAATATGCCGGTTTTAGGTCCTGAAGAACCAGTAATCAGTCGAATTCGCAATGAATATATCAGAATAATAATGATTAAAATCCCAGTAAATAATGCGATTGGGGCGACTAAGAAAACAATACAAAAAATAGTAAACAGTTTTGAGGCTGTTCCGCAATATAGGGCAATAAGGGCGTCTGTAAATGTTGACTTTTATTAGCTGACAGCAAGTGCTTTTACCAAGTCTTCTTTTTTGTTTCTACTCAATGGAATTTTAGTAACTCCAATTTCTGCAAATTTGCTGTTAAAACTCTCTACCTTATCTATATTGATGATATATGATTTATGAACACGCACGAATTTTTCTTTAGATAAGTCATTTTCAAAAGATTTCATGGTGGAAAGCACTAAATTGCTACCCTCTTCAGTTACCACTTTTACATAATCCCCATAAGCTTCAATCCATTTGATTCTTGAAGTGAATACTTTTAGCTTTTTTAAGTTGCTTTTGATAAAAATATGGTCGCCATCTTCAATGTGGTTTTCATTTTTTAA
>CALQBR020000111.1 GCA_943328865.2 Sphingobacterium thalpophilum | reverse complement strand
TTTAGATAAAATAAAACAATTAGCTGGATTTAAGATACATAGTATAGAACAGCCAATTCAAAAAAATCAGACTGACAGTATGTCAGAGCTATGTAAAACTACCCCTATTCCAATTGCATTAGACGAAGAGTTAATTGGAGTGTTTTCGGTCGAAGAAAAAGAAGCTTTACTGCTAAAAATAAAGCCACAATACCTCATTTTGAAACCTAGTTTTATAGGTGGTTTTCGAGGGACTGCAGAGTGGATTACCTTAGCAGAAAAGCATCAAATTGGTTGGTGGATTACCTCTGCTTTAGAGAGTAATATCGGACTCAATGCAATTGCCCAATGGACATTTTTACAATACAATACAATGCCCCAAGGATTGGGAACGGGAGGTTTGTATACCAATAATTTTGATTGTCCTTTGGCTGTTGCTCAAGGTCAGTTATGGTACCATAAGGAGTTGGTTTGGCAATCAGAAGGACTTCTTTAGATTGAATTATGATTGCTTTTCTTTGAGATTTCCATCGCTTAAAAGCAACGATAAGGTTTTTAAACTCGCTGTTCGATCCGCAATTAATTTTGCAATGCTGGTAAAGGGAATGAACAAAATCATCCCTGCCGGACCCCATAAAATCCCGCCAATTATTACGATTGCGAGAATCACAAAAGTATTTATTTTTAACCGATTGCCCACAGCAAAAGGAAAGATAATATAGGCTTCCAAAATTTGAACAATTGTAAAAACAATAATTACCCCAATAGGATACCATATCGAGTTAAAAGTAATCCATGATACGGTTATCGGTAAAAGAGAGGAAATCATAATCCCAACATAAGGGATAAAAGTCAAAATAGAAGCAATAAATCCGAATAAAATGGGATGGGGCACACCAATTACCGCTAGTCCGATGCTATTTAAAATGCCAACAATCAGATAAACCGTTAGCATTCCTTTGATGAAATTATAATATTCTTGAATGGTTTCAATCAATATTTCTTGAATAATTCCTTTTTTTTCTGCAGGAAACAATTGGTAGAGCGCATTTGCAAATAGTTGCCTATGATAGAGCAATAGCATTGAAAAAATCGGAATCATTAACAGGAAATAAAATGACTCTGAAAAGGAATAAGCGGTATTTTTAATTAGTGAGAATGTTTGACTACCTGAATTGTTAATCGTGTTTTTGAGGTATTCAGACTGTTTTTCAAAGCTTATATCAAATTTATCATTGATATAGCCACTCACTTGTGACCCTGTTTCTGAAAGTTTATCTCTAAGAATATGCCATTCTTCTGAAAATGTGATTACCTGGGTTAGCATCAAATAGAAAACAGATGCTAGGAATAGGGATAGAATGCTAAAGGAAATGGAGATGGCAAGCCCTTTGTTGATTCCTTTTTTCTCCAACCATTTGCAAATAGGGTAAAGTATAAAACTAATGAGAAGGGAGAAACTAAGTGGAATGAAAAGCGTTTTTCCAAAGTAGAGTATTAAAGTGGTTAAAACCAATATTTGGAATATTTCAAGTACTGAAAAGTTTTTTTTTTGAATTGCCATCATGCTGATTTTTTATTATTGTTTCTTGGACTTAACTTCTGATTTTGAGTCGCTTTAAAATAGTTCCATTTAAAGCATTTAAAAGCCATAGCATGGCTTTATTCTGTAGGGTTAAGCTTGATTGATGTTTTAATAAAAACGTGATAGGTAATAGAAATGGGAGGTTTTTATCTAAACTATTCGCATTTTTAGATGGATTGTTTAGTTTATATATAAATTTAAGAAATTATGACGGCAATTAATATTAAATGCGATTAAAAAAAGAGAGTATCTTTATTTACAAGGTAAATTAAGAATTCTTTCATACTATTATGATTTCGGTTTCTATACAAATTTTCTTAAATAGTTAGAATTTATATTTTTTCTAGTAGTTTCTATTCATTTAATTTTCTAAAGTTTAATTACATAGACAAATTTTGTATGTTTACTAAGTCAATAGATGAAAACCGCAATCAATAGACTATTTTTCTATCAATTTATAAATAGTTCATTTATATTTATTGAATTCAAGAATTTAAATCAGTAATAAATTTAAAGTTCAAAATCATGAAAACACTCGCTTATTTTGCTTCAGGTCTAATTGAGGATTTTGATAAAATTGATAAAATAGATTTTGATAGAATTATATTAATTGACTATGAATTTGATATCCAAAATTCAAAAGTTAAAAAGATAAGTCCGAAGATTTTAATTTTGAAAATGGATGCAATGGAAGCAGTTCGCTATTTAATTAAAAATAAAATAAAAATTGATTGTTTTATGAGTTTGAATGAGGGATTAGAAGAAGGTGCAGGAGTTTATCCTTTAAATGGCTTTTACTTTTTATCTTATTTAAGCCCAACATTACAATCAACGTATTATCACATTTATGATCCATCATATTATAAAAACATGAAGTATTCTATTTTGCGAACCCGCATTGCCTTTATAAATCATAGTTTTTCAGAAGAATGTAGAGTTAACATTGAATCTATTGGGATTCCTATTGATTCTTTCCGTGGATTAGAACATGCTATTTGTTTGAAAATGCAACGTAAAAAAATAGAAGTTTTTAAAAGCAAAAATTTTAAATCTATTGAGTATATAAAGGGCAATATTTGGGATTCTTTTTCAAAACTTAATTTACTTGTAATGCCTAAAAATCAGTTACATCATCAATTTATTGGTAATGATGATAAAATGTTTATATTTCAATCATCGGTATTCCCTCATGAACAATTTCAAAGAATTAAACTAAATGAAGGTGATACTATTGGAATGCTTTTGTGGTTTGGTAAAAATTACGATAGTGATTTTTTATTGATTGATCAATGGGCTATCGAAAATAAAATTAATATAAGAGTGTTTTTTCCGCAAGAAAAAGATCTTGTAATACTTAATTAAAGATGATACAAAAATTTGAATCGAAAAAAATGCCAGATTTTATAGGAGATATTCATGGCCATTTAAATGATTTAGAAAAACTTTTTAAAAGATTAGGATATGAAAAAAAAGGGGGGATATATATTCACAGTGAAAGGATTCCTGTTTTTCTTGGGGATTATATTAATAGAGGTCCTGAAATTTTGGGTGTTCTTAAGTTAGTAAGAGAAATGCAAACGTCGGGTAATGCCTATGCTATTATGGGGAATCATGAATTTAATTTTTTAGCATACCATTATAAAGACGATCAAGGCATTCCTTTCAGGCCCAATACGGATAGATATTTAGGACATATAAGTGGTACAAAGCAACCTTTGGAAAATAACGGATTACTAGAAACTTATTTAGATTGGATGTCGGAGTTGCCTTTAATTGTTAAAAGTGAATATTTCAATGCGGTTCATGCACAATGGAATGAAGAATTTGAATTAGTTCTTAGTAATTCAAAAGTTAACAAGTTAAATGAAGAAGGTATGCGTAAAATGCATTCTAATTCAAAGTACAATGAGGCATTTTCATCTATTGTCAAAGGTTCAGAATTTACAATTACACAGGAATTTATAGATAAGTATAATTTTGATTTTAGGTACGATAAGGAACGTATTGTTTGGTGGAAAAGGAACCGATCAAATCGGATAAATGATTGGTTAAATGTTGATGCTTATAATGATGGAATTATCATTCAGCCAAATGATTTTATTGGAATAAATGAATTTGATGTAAACCATAAACCTACCTTTTTTGGACATTACTGGTTAGACACTTCTGATTTTGGTGTTTTAGGAAATAATCTATGTTGTCTAGATTTTAGTGTGGCTAATGGTGGTTTTATTGGTGCTTATAGATTTGAAAACGAAGACCAATTAATTTCTGAAAATTTATTTCATTCTTAAAATAAATGATAACAAAAAGGTCTTCCTTAATTGAGATTAGAAATGAATTAGGAGATAGTTCAAAACAATATGCAGTTCTTTTAATCGGTCTTCCTTTATCAGGTAAAGACACGTTTTTGAAAGAGTTGAATTTTAATAATTGGCTAATCATTAGTAGAGATAGTATTATTTTGGAGGAATCTAATGGTCTTCCATATAATGAAGCTTATAGAGTAGTTGATTCTAAAAAAATAGATAAAATTTTCAATAAAAAATTACTTTTAGCAGCCGAAGAAAAACAATCTGTTTTTATTAATATTACTCATTTATCAAAAAAGAGAAGAGCAAAAACGATTCGTTATTTTTATGCTTCTCATAAAATTATAGGTATTTTATTTCCATCTTTGTCAATTGAGCAATATAGAATTAGAAATACGCAACGTAATAATGAACAGTCAAAAAATATTTCTGAAAAAGTATATTTAGATTTACAAAATGTCTTCGAGGAAATTACGGAAGACGAGGGTTTTGAAATTTTTTATTATTATTCAGGTAATGGTGGTTAGCTAAGTCTTGTCAATTCTGTATTTTAATCTTAAAATAGTTGATTTTTTATAAAGTAAAAAAGAATATAATGAAGAATAATCCTATAGTTAAAGATTTTTTAAAATTAACTTCGAATGTTTATCCATATGAATTTGAAAAAGATGTTGTAGAATTAATCGAAATTCCTTTGGAAAAGGATAAATTCGGAAATTATTTTTATATTATAGGTACAAATCCTACAGCTATTTTTACTTCTCATTTAGACACGGTAGGGGATTATAAGAAGCGAGTCAAACATGTTTTTGATAATAATTTTGTTCAAACGGATGGGTCTTCAATTTTAGGCGCTGATGATAAAGCGGGTGTCGTTATAATGTTGCATATGATTCGGGAAAAAACTCCTGGGATTTATTATTTTTTTATCGGAGAAGAAGTTGGTCGTATTGGAAGTATCGCGCTTTCAAATGAATTTAATGATTTTAAGATTTTTAATACAATAAATAAAATTGTTTCATTTGACAGGAAAGGGGTAGATTCGATTATTACCCATCAAATGGGTTCTAGAGGGGCTTCAGATGAATTTGCGGATGCTTTAGCGAACGCTTTAAATTCATTAGAACCCACTTTTAAGTATAAAGCGGATGCAACAGGATTATATACGGACTCATATAGTTTTATGAGTCAAATTCAGGAATGTATTAACTTATCAGTTGGATACTATTTCCAGCACACTCATGATGAAAAGCAAGATTTAAACCATTTAATTAAATTAGCAAATGCTCTTTGTAAAGTGGAATGGGAAAGTTTACCAATTAAACGAAAGCTAAATGAAAATCGTATTTAGTCACTTTATAGAGAAATTCAATGATACTTTCAACATCATTAATCGATTCTTTTTTAACCAAATTAATGTAATGGTTTACATAGTAAATGGAACTAATGGGTTGTTTATTATAGCTATATTATGTTTTTCTGTGATAGCTTGAACGACTTTTATACCATTTCCATACTTCAATCCAAAGCACCGAAACAGCGCCAATAGCTAAACAAATACCAATTTCATTAAGTGCTAAAGGAATCACCATGAAGAAATTTGCAATAGGATTGACGTATAAAATCAAAACCAGTAACAAAAGGGTTAATGAATTGGCGTAGATCATCGTGTTGTTTTTATTTTG
>CALQBR020000110.1 GCA_943328865.2 Sphingobacterium thalpophilum | reverse complement strand
TGTAACTGCTAGAGCACAGTCAGCAACGGTTGATTATTGGATTTCAAATCCAACTGCAGATCTTATTGTAATTGCATCTGCTACAGTTACGAGTACACCAGTTATTTCTGGAACTTATGTGGCTGGTTCAGGAAAAACGGTTTCAGGAACGAGTACAGAAAGTGCAGGTACTATTATATACCTATATAATGGAGCAACATTATTAGGGTCAACTACAGTTGATGCTTATGGAAATTGGTCAATTTCTGGATTGACATTAGCGGCAGCGGATTCGCTTACTGCCACTGCAAAAGCGACTGGAGAAACAGTAAGTGCTAGTTCAGCATCGGTTATCGTAGCGGCTTCAGCGCCAGCTGCGCCAACTGTTTCGGGAACTTCTTATGTTACGGGTGCCACTAGTGTTAGTGGGACAGGTGGTTTAGGGTCTGGATTTACAGTAACGGTATATGCAGATGGCAGTCCAATTGGTATAATTGAGAATGCACCTGCAAGCTGGACATTAAGTAGTATCGATTCAGGACAATTGTATAAAGGGGCTGCAATAACGGCTACGAGTACTAATGAAAGTACTGGAGTTGAGAGTAATTTGTCGAATTCGGTTCCTGTTATAGGAGTAACTAGTTTCTGTATTACAAATACTGATGGAAGTCCAATTACAGCGAAGCAATCGGGACAAACCTTTGATATAAAAATTACGGCTATGGATGGTCCCAATTGCACTGGAAGTGTTTTTACAGGATTTAATGGCACAGTAGCTTTAAGTAGTTCAACCAGTATGCTTTTGGGAGGTGGAACAACTGGCGTATTTGTAAATGGGGTATTGGCTTCGTATAGTGTTGCTTTGGGTACACCAGGCACTGGTTTTACTTTGACTGCCATTAACGCTGAAGATCCTTCAACAACAGGTACGGCCACACTTAATGTATCTGCTTCAGTATGGAAAGGAACAACAAGTACTGATTTTAATACGGCATCAAACTGGACCGGAGGTTTTGTTCCTTTATCAGGAGCAGATATCGCCTATGATGTTGCTGCAGATAATGATTGTTATTTGGATCAAAATAGAACGGTTGCTGGTATTAATTTCAATAGTACTGATAAGAAATTTAATTTAAATGGAAAAACACTTACTGTTTCTGGTGCAATATCAGGAAATGGGTCTTCAAGTGGATTGTTTACTGGAGGGATTAATTCTAATTTAGAATTTACAGGAACAGGAGCTGCGGGAACTTTTTATATGGATCAGACTACTTTAGGAACTTCAAATAGACTTCAAAATTTGACGTTGAATCGTTCTGCTTCAGGAAGTGTATCTGTAGGAAATCCATTAAATGTAAAAGGTGTGCTGACAGTTGCTCAAGGAACCTTTAACACAGGAGATCAAGTTACTCTTAAAAGTGATGCTACTACTACAGCTATAGTAGGACCTGTAACAGGTACTATTAATGGTAAAGTAACAGTAGAGCGTTTTATTCCTGCAAGAAGAGCTTTCAGATTCTTGTCTTCACCTGTGACTACCGTTACGAGTATTCGTGAAAATTGGCAAGAAGGAGTAAACAACTCAACAACAAGTGCAAATCAGAATCCGAATCCAGGATTTGGTACCCATATTACAGGATCTACAACAGGTTCAAATGGATTTGATGCTACACAAACAACAAATGCCTCGATGTTTACTTTTAATAACAGTACAGGTGCATGGGGTTCATCCATAGCAAATACCAACACGAATACATTAGAAGCAGGGGTTCCTTACAGGTTAATGATAAGGGGAGATAGAAGTATTAACTTAAACACAAATACGCCAACCCCTACAAACACAACCTTAAGAGCGACAGGTACTTTATATACTGGAACCAAAACAATAACTGACTTGAGTACAGTGTTAGATGGTTATAGTTTAATTGGAAATCCATATCAGTCTCCAGTAGATATGAATCAAGTATTGCAGGCTTCTACCAATTTGAATAATGTGTTTTATTATTTATGGGATCCAAGAGTTAATACTAGAGGGGGGTATGTCTCAGTTAATGTTGGTACTGGTGTGAAAAGTAATGGCGCATCGAGCGCGAATCAATATTTGCAACCATGGCAAGCCTGTTTTGTAAAAACAAGTGGTAATGGGGCAGCTTCGGTAAGCTTTCAAGAGATTTTCAAACAAGATAGCAATGATAATGTCGATGTCTTTAGAGCAGCATCACCATTGGCTAATTTAAAATTGAAGTTGTACGAAGCCAATGCTTTTTCATCAAAAGGGAATGTTGCTGATGCTTTATTGATTGAATTCGCTTCAGCTAATAGTAATGATGTAAATGCGTATGATGCTAATAAATTTACAAATATTGACGAAAATTTTGCGACAAACAACAATGGTACTTTGTTAAGTATTGAGAGTAGAGATTTGCCTAAAACGGATGAAATAATTTCGTTGCATACCAATCAATACCGTAATAGTAATTATACGATTGTTGCAGAAGGGACAAATTTAGATGGATTGACTCCTTCTTTATATGATCAATATACGCAAACTTATACTGCAATTCCGGTTAATGGATCAGTTGCCTACAATTATTCAGTTATAACATCAGATGTTCAATCAGTTTCGTCTAGTCGTTTTCAAATCGTATTTGACCAAAAGGCTCTCGGTATTGATCCTATTAATGTTTTATCTGCTACAAAATTATTTCCTAATCCAACAAATGACGGTTCGTTTATGATTAGTTCTGCAACAGGTGTTCAAGAAATGGAAATTGAAATGTATAATTTGTTAGGTCAAAAAATCGATTGTACGGTTTTAAGTGTTGATGGTAATAATTACAAAATTGATATCTCAAAAAACACGATTAAAGGAGTGTATTGGGTTAAGATGAGACAAAATGGTCAAACCTTAACTAAAAAATTAATCATCAATTAATATTATAGATATGAAAAAGAATAAGATTTTATTTGTTTTGATACTTTTAATTTCCAATGTAATGTTTTCTCAAACTGGTTTTGATGATGATGTAGAGGATGTTCCTGCTGCTCCTATTGATGGATGGGTATTTGTAGTTTTGGCAGTGGGTGTATATTATGGATATAAATGTACAATTTTAAATAAGCAAAAAGTGCAATAACAACAATTGTTGTAGATAACTAAGCCCCCTATTAAATTCGTTTGATAGGGGGCTTTTTTTATCTATAAATCTATCTGAATTGGTTTAAATCAAAAAAGATTTTTGTTTCCATGTTGCAAAGATTTCTTTTTATTTTGTTATTGTATTTTTTTTAGACTTCCTTGTTTACTTATTTTTGATCAGTTTTAAATGCCTCTTATTCTTGTTTTTTTTAATCCTAAAGTAAACGGTGAATTCAGTATATTTGCAAATTATATTAAAATAAACACCAAGTGATCCATCTTCACGACAAAGAATTTATTCCTTTTATCTCAGCCCAAGAAATAGACTTAGCCATAGCCACTATGGCCGCTCAAGTGGCATCCGATTTTAATGATGAAACCCTTATTTTTATTGGAGTGCTCAATGGTTCTTTTATGTTGTTTTCTGATTTTATGAAACACTATAAAAATCCTTGTGAGATTAGTTTTATCAAACTCGCTTCCTACGAAGGAATGTCCTCTACAAACGAAGTGAAGGAATTGATTGGTTTGAATCAGGATTTGACAGGACGAACCGTTGTGGTCATTGAAGACATAGTCGATACCGGGAATACCATTGAAGTATTGCACGATTTGTTAAAAAAGCAAAACGTGAAACAGTTTAAAATAGCCACACTTTTTTTTAAACCAACTGTCTATGACAAGAATATCATCATTGACTATATCGGCATGAATATTCCCGATAAATTTATTGTTGGCTATGGCTTGGATTATGACGGATTAGGAAGAAATTTACCAGAAGTATATCAACTAAAATAAATTTAACTACGTTACACACATCATGATTAACATTGTATTATTTGGAAAGCCAGGGGCAGGAAAAGGAACCCAAGCAGAATTTTTGAAAGGCAAATATAATTTGACCCATATCTCAACGGGGGATATTTTTCGGTTTAACATTAAAAACGAAACACCATTAGGGAAAGAGGCGCAAAATTTCATCAATAACGGAGAATTAGTGCCTGATAGTTTGACCATAAAAATGTTAGAGGATGAGGTAAATAAAAACTTAACGTCAAAAGGGTTTTTATTTGATGGCTTCCCAAGAACAATTGCTCAGGCAGATGCACTAGATGCTTTTTTGAAAACTAAAAACTGGGACGTAACGGCTACTATCGCTTTAGAAGCCGATGATGAAATTTTAATCAAAAGATTGCTTGAAAGAGGAAAAACTTCAGGAAGAGCAGATGATCAAGACGAAGATAAAATTAGAAATCGTTACCAAGAGTACAATGAAAAAACAGCGCCATTGATGGAATACTATAACCAACAGCATAAATTTTATCCTATAAATGGGATTGGTGCTATAGCTGACATTACGGAGCGCTTAAGCACTGTAATCGAAAGTTTGTAACAGAACACCGATTTTCTAATCAACTATGGAAATACTTATTATTTTATTTTTAATCCTGCTAAATGGCGTTTTTTCCATGTCGGAAATTGCCTTGATATCAGCTCGGAAAAACCGATTGGAAAACGCGGCTAAAAAAGGAAATCCAAGTGCCCAAGCAGCATTAGATTTAGCCAATTCACCCAATAAATTTCTTTCCACGGTTCAAATAGGCATTACCTTAATCGGTATTTTGACAGGGATTTTTAGTGGAAACAAAATCACAACGGATGTGCAATTGTTTATAGCAGGATTCGAGAGTTTACAACCTTTTGCAAACTCTATTGCCGTTGGGATTGTGGTGGTTACACTAACCTTTTTCTCTTTGGTTTTAGGGGAATTGTTGCCCAAAAGAATTGGTTTGAACCATCCCGAGGCTATTGCCAAAGCGGTTGCATTACCGATGAAAGTCATTTCGGTGATTACCGCCCCTTTTATTTGGTTGTTGACGATTTCAACCGAGTTTTTGTTGAAAATATTGATGATTAAGCCCTCCGCAGATGGGAAAGTTACCGAAGAAGAAATCAAGGCGATTATCAAAGAAGGGACTGAAGGTGGAGAAGTACAAGAAATTGAGCAAGATATTGTGGAGCGGGTGTTTCATATTGGCGATAGAAAAGTGAATTCTCTGATGACCCATAGAAAGTCAGTGGTTTTTTTGCCATTGCATTCTAATAAAGCCCAAGTCAAAGAATACATGTCTAAAGAGTTGCATTCGGTTTATCCCGTATATGGCGATAATTATGACGATATTGTTGGAGTGGTTAATTTGAAAAATATCTTTTCAAAGATTGATGACGAGCAGTTTAGTTTACAAACCATCATCACTGACGCACCTTTTATAATGGAGCAAACTACGGCTTATAAAGCATTAGAGAATTTCAAAACTAGTGGTATTCATTATGCTTTTGTCTCTGATGAATATGGCGTTTTTCAAGGAATTATTACGCTAAATGATATTTTGGAAGCCTTGGTTGGGGATGCGTCCGATTTTTATAAAGACGATTTTCAATTGGTGGAAAGAGAAGAGGGC
>CALQBR020000109.1 GCA_943328865.2 Sphingobacterium thalpophilum | reverse complement strand
CCTATATTGTTACATTGATCTTTAGCATAAAATGTTCTAGTGATATTTATGGGACATGTTCCTGTTTTAATATCTATATAACTTAATATTAAATTACTCGAATTATCAGAAACAATACTTCCAATCGCATTAAATTGGTCTAATGAAATTATAGTTTCCGTTGGACTATATGGTAGACTTACAATTGCAGTTTCGGCACATCCATCTATGGAATAATCATTAGCAGCGGTTACTATTGGCTTAGAGTTGTCAACACCCGAAATTTGATAAACTGCTTTTTTTTGACATTCGTTTGAATCAGTCACTGTGACTTTATAAATACCATTTATCAATCCAAAGAGATCTTCTGTTTTGGCATCATTACTCCACAAGTATTTATAATTAGGAGTACCTCCTGATACAGAAAGATTTATAGTGCCGCTATCATTCCCTGAGCAACCTAGATTGTTAATGTCTGCAGTTAATGTTATTTCTGATGGGTAATTTATAGGTAACGAATAGTTATTGGTTTGACCATTAAAATCTGTTACACGGAGCTTTGCAGAATGTGCAGTGGTGTTGTTGTAAGTATGAGTTGGATTTGCAATAGTGGCATCTGTTATTCCATCTGAATCAAAATCCCAAGCATATGTATAAGGAAATTTCCCTCCATTTGTTGTTGACTTAAAATAAACTGTCGTTAGATTACTAGCGGTACAGGCGTAATATTTAAACTGTACTGCCAAAGGCTTTGAAATATAAATATTTGAAGAAAAATTACATTGTGCGGAATTGTAACTTTCACAAGTATAAGTTTCACCAGGATTATTAGATTCGCTTGTTTTCCAAGTAGCTAAGATATTGGACAAAATTAACTCTTGACCACAAGTCCAGTTAAAGGGGCCAAATATTTTTTTTTGACCTAATCCAGGTGTCACAGTTCCTAAATAAAAATGGAGAGGCATACTAATTCCATCAATTGATAAATCTGCAAATAATCTCGAATAATGGATGTTTGCATTCGAATTTGAGGTGTAATTCATTAGTATATATACTTTGGTAATTTCACCCTGAGTACAAGTTGAATTGTTTATCGGTATGCCATTCATATCAGTTAGACTAAGAATTACATCATTTAAAGTGTAATTATTGTAACCGCAATTGTAACTACAGTTTCTAAGATCTATTTGGGAAAAGGAAGTGCTTGCATAAAAAATTAAAACAATTATGATAAAAAACTGTTTGATATAAAATTCCGATCTAAAAAATGTATTTTTTTTCATATGTAAATATTTTTTATTTGAATATAGTAGCAGCATGAAAAAAACACCTAATTATTGAATAATATCTATAGTGTTGTTCTACTTCATATTCATGTTGAATTTTTTAAAAAAATATTTAATTGTGTTTGTGTTAACAACTAATTGTCTTGCCAAATTAATTATAAAGAATTATTGTAAATCACTTCTGTCTTCCAATAGCTGTTAAATTCGTTTAAGTGTATTTTTTAAGTTTTTTTTTAATTTTTAAATAATGATATACAATAACTTATATTCGTTTACTTGAATAAATGTAATAATTATATTATTGTTTAAAAATATCAATTACCTATGGTTTTGATTTTAATTTTCAACGCCTGATTTTGGTTTTTTGGATCTTATTGATTTAAAAATGTTTTATTTTTTTTGTTTAATAAATTATTTAAAAGGAGCATATAAAATCATTACACTTTCATTATAAATTAATTTGATTCGCTATTTTAACAAATGAAAATAAACTGAAAAATTCCCCTCACTATCATAAGAAACTATCAGAAAGAAAAAATAATTTGAATTCGGATTTTTTTTGTAAATTGGAGATTCATTTTTTATTATAATTAATAGTAGTGCCCAAATAGTAACTAATAATTTTCCTATGAAAAATTTAATCTTAATTCGTCATGCAAAATCGAGTTGGAACACTCCAGTGCATGATAAAAAACGCTCATTGTCTAATCGAGGAGTGAAAGACGCACACTTAGTCTCAGTTGATATTTTAAAACATTTACCTAAAACCTTTATCATTTGGAGTAGTACTGCTAAAAGAGCTGTTGAAACGGCTCTTATCTTCACTCAAAATATGCTTTGCCCTATAGAGAGCATTATTTTTAAAGATGAATTGTACACTTTTGATGAAGATCAACTGGAGAAAATCGTTAAATCTTGTAATAATGATTATGAAAATGTTATTCTTTTCGGACATAATGAGGCCATAACAAATTTTGTTAATAAATTTGGCGACGTTTCCATCGACAATGTCCCCACATCAGGTTTGGTCTCCATAAAATTTGATACGAATCATTGGGAAACAATAAATAAAGGCAAAACACAAAAAATGATATTTCCAAGAGATTTAAAATTATGATTTCAGAAAAAAAGTACCGATATGTTGATAGAGAAAAAAGCTGGTTGGCTTTTAATGCAAGAGTACTTCAAGAGGCCGCCGATGAGAATGTACCCCTTTTGGATAGGTTTCGCTTTTTAGGTATTTTTTCTAATAATCTTGATGAATTTTTTAGGGTTCGATATGCAGCCATCCGAAGATTGAGTCTTTCTGGAATATCGGGAGAAAAAATGTTAGGCGGTCATAATGCCCAACAATTAGTAAAAGAGATTACTTCGATTGTAATACAGCAGCAATCTGAAAGTTTACGAATTTTAAATATCATCGAAAATAAACTTCAGAAAGAAAATATTTTCATTATCAATGAAAATGAAGTTTCAAAAGATCAAGAAAATTTCATCAAAGACTTTTTTATTCAAAAGGTTAGTCCCGCATTAGTCACAATTATATTAAATGATTTGGCTGAATTTCCTTTATTAAAGGATACTTCGGGGTATTTAGCTGTTAAATTAACAATGAATACTGGAGGTAAATCAAAATTATTAGGATTAGTGAAAGAAAAACCGGAGGTTCGCTATGCGGTAGTTGAAATTCCAACAAGCATTAATCGATTTGTTGTTTTGCCATCAAGTAATGACAAACAGTATATTATTCTTCTAGATGATGTAATTCGATACAATATAGCTAGTATTTTCAATATTTTTGATTACAAAAGTATAGCTGCTCACATGATAAAAATTACCCGTGATGCCCAATTGGATATTGATAGCGACATGAGTAAGAGTATGCTTGAAAAAATTGCTACTAGTGTAAAAGATAGGAGAATTGGCGAGCCCGTTCGTTTTGTTTATGACCAATCGATTGGGAAAGACACTTTAAAATTTTTCCTAACCCACATGGGAATTGATGCTTCTGATAGTATTATCCCAGGCGGAAGATACCACAACAGACGCGATTATATGAGTTTCCCGAATTTGGGGAGATATGATTTGGTTTATAAACAAAAAATTCCTTTACCTGTAGAAGGGTTGAGTTTAGATGGTAGTATTTTGAACAAAATTGCTCAAAAGGATTTCCTGGTCAATGCCCCTTACCAATCTTTTTCTTATATCATAAAATTTCTTCGAGAAGCGGCATTGGATCCAAATGTATCAGCTATAAAAATCACCTTATACCGTTTAGCCAAGAATTCCCAAGTAATCAGCTCATTGATAAATGCTGCTAAAAACGGAAAAAAAGTAACGGTTCAGATTGAACTTCAAGCTCGTTTTGATGAGGCAAGTAATATTTCCTATGCAGAGCAAATGCAAACCGAAGGAATTGAACTTATTTTTGGAATAAAAGGACTTAAAGTGCATAGTAAAATATGTGTGATTGACAGAATTGAACAAGGAAAATTAGTGCGTTACGGATTAATTTCTACTGGTAATTTCAATGAGTCTACAGCAAAAGTTTATACTGATGTAACTCTTTTTACTAGCCACCAACAAATATTAAAAGACATTACTAAAATATTCGAATTCTTTGATGTTAACTTTAGAATTCATCGCTACAAGCATCTGATTGTCTCTCCACATTATACCCGTTCCCGATTTTACAAACTTATTGATCGAGAAATTATCCATGCACGCCTTGGCAAGAAAGCCTATATAAAGCTAAAAATGAATAGTTTGTCGGACTATGCAATGATAGATAAATTGTATGATGCTAGTAATGCTGGGGTAAAAATTCAATTAGAAATAAGGGGTATTTGTTGCTTAATTCCTGGTGTAAAAGGAATGAGCGAAAATATTGAGGCCATCAGTATTGTTGATAATTATTTAGAACATTCTAGAGTATATATTTTTGGAAATGAAGATAATCCTGAAGTGTTTATTTCTTCAGCAGATTTTATGACTAGAAATATCGATGGTAGGGTAGAAGTAGCCTGTCCAATTTATGATGATGAAATAAAAAAACAACTAATTGATACATTTGATATTGGTTGGAAAGGCAATGTAAAAGCCCGTTTTCATTCTGAAAAATTAGACAATCAATACCGCGTTCGTGGTGAGAATCCAGTATTTAGAGCGCAAACAGAAACATATAATTATTTTTTTGATAAATTGGATGTAATTACTGAAAAGTTATAATGTTGCCACTTTACTTCAAAATTTAACTCCAAGAACAGACTCGAGAATGATTTCAATAAAAAAATATGCAGCTATAGATATTGGCTCTAATGCGATGCGTCTTTTGGTTGTCAATATTATAGAAAAATCCGGAAAAGAAACCCAATTTAGCAAGAGCGCTTTAGTTCGTGTACCCATTCGTTTGGGACAAGATGCCTTTACTGTAGGTGAAATTTGCGAAGATAACATCGAAAGGATGATTGATGCCATGAAAGCCTTTAAATTGTTAATGAAAGTACATAAAGTCGAAAAATATATGGCTTGCGCGACTTCTGCCATGCGTGAGGCTTATAACGGAAAAGAAGTGGTTGAGATTATAAAAAAGAAATCAGACATCAAAATTGAGATAATTGACGGCAAAAAAGAGGCGGCTATTATTGCTTCTACAGATTTACATTATTTATTAAAAACAGAACAGACCTATCTTTATGTGGATGTTGGTGGTGGAAGTACTGAATTTTCGCTATTTTCTGGCGGAAAAATGGTGGCTTCCAAATCCTTTAAAGCAGGTACCGTAAGATTGTTAAACGAAGTCGTTAGCGAAATTGTTTGGCAGGAAATCGAAAAATGGATAAAAACCCATACTGAAGCTTATGATCGAATTAGCTTAATTGGTTCTGGTGGTAATATCAATAAAATTTTTAAAATGTCTGGAAAACTGCAAGACAAGCCGCTTTCCTATATTTATATGAACTCTCAATATGCATTTTTGAATTCGCTAACTTATGAACAACGAATTTCGGAATTAGGTTTAAATCCAGACCGCGCAGATGTAATTGTACCAGCTATTCGGGTTTATCTTAATGCCATGAAATGGAGTGGTGCCAGAAATATTTATGTTCCTAAAATTGGTCTTTCTGATGGAATAGTAAAAGCGCTGTATTACAAAAAGATCCAATAGAATTCATATTCTAAAAAGATTGGTAGCAGAAGTTGATCCTAATGCTTATATGGTGATTATGGAAGCTACTGAATTATTTGGTCCAATTAGAAAAACGCTATAAGTCCAGATCAAAAGATTTTCTTAATAATTCTAGATTTGGATTTTTT
>CALQBR020000108.1 GCA_943328865.2 Sphingobacterium thalpophilum | reverse complement strand
TGGTAATATTTAGTTTTTGAATAATTGTTTTTTAAATTTTCAAAGCCATTCCATGCTAAGAAATTAACCTGAGCATATTGGACAGCTGAATTATTGTCCCAAAAGTCTTTTTTCGGATCATATTGTTGGTTGTAGTATTCGTTACGTTGACATTTTGCTAACATAAACTGACATTTTGCTTTTTGCTCATCGGTTATTGCCGCTTCTAATGCTTTTTCATAATACATTTTAGGTATTGAACAATTGGTAATCATTTCTCGAATACTATTTTTAAAAGCGTAAGGACTCGAAGCTGATCCTATGATATTCCCTTCATAAAATGTCCTAGCATTACCAAAATAAGTAATGTTGTAAAAAGCATTTGCTAACAAGATACAATTGGTATAAACATCCTCATTTTTCGCAACTTTATCCTGCATTTCTTTAACTGTTGTTAAAAATTCTATTTGAGAATATTTCTTTTTTTGATAGGCTACAAAATCGCAATCATGGCAATCTTTAACATTTCCGTTAAAAGGATTTCCTTGAAATTCTTCAAGCTGCAAACCATTTGTTTTTTGCATAAAAGAGATAGCTTCATTGATCTTATTGCTATAACCAGCCAATGTTGATTGGTATTTATTGATGTCTGACAACGTTACATCATAAATTTTTTGAGCAATTTTTTCTAAATCAGATTTATCTTCTTTAGCTAAAAAAGCCTTCATCGCTAGTAAATCAGTATTGTTATCATAAAAATCAGCATGTCTAACAAACAACTCCGCCATAACACTATTGTTTTGGGATTTAAACAAATTAGACAAATATGTTTTACTCCAACTAGAGGCATTTTGATATCTAAATGGTGAAGGTTGTTCTAAAGGTTGTTCCAAAGGCAATACTTGATACAACCATACCAAATCTTTTAAAATTGTTTTTTGGTTATCAGAATCTATTCTTTTTATTTTGCTTAAATTATTAACAAAGCGAAGCAATCGCAATTGATTGATCGCTAAAGGTGTTTTAGGCATTTTGACTTCGGCTTTATCAAAATACTTGTCGGCTTGAAGATAATTACCGCTAAGCGTTTCTAAATATCCAGCGGCAATATTCCACAAATGAGGTTTTGATGTGTTTTCTGCCAAGGCAATGCTACTAACAAGGGCATTGTTTATTATTGACAAGCTATCATTTGAATTTTTAAATGCATCAATCTTCTTTTGGTCTGGATTGTATTCGTTTAATTTTTTCTCTTGATTATTTACCAATCTTGTCAGCAAATAATCTAAATGCTCGCTTTTGGGCTGTAATTCATAAACTTTTTCGATGGCTTTTTGTTCATCTCCATAATACCCTTGAATTGCCCAAAGTGCTGCTTTTTCTTCATTGCTTTTTGCCATTGCCAATGATTGATTCCAATCTAAATTCTCTTGTGGCCGAAAGCAATAGGCTGCAACAACACGCATTGCTGGGCATTTATCAAAAACCTGACTGTACTGATAATTAGATAAAGCATAATTTTTATTCTTAAAATTTATCCCTGCTATATATGCTAATGCGCGATAATAAAGGGTGCTTTTGGGAACTGTTTTTTCGGTTTTCTGAAAAAAAGAAATGGTGTTTTGTTTATCGCCACTATAAAAATAAGCCTTTACCGTTTGAAACCAATAGCGGTTTTTCAAAAAAGGATCTGAAACGGTATTGTATCTTTTTTCTATTGCTTTTATAAGCTTTTTATTGTTTAACTTTTTTTGCACAACGGGTTCATAAGACCAATTATTAGCATCACCAACAGAGGCAATTTCAATTTGTTTTGAAAGGGCTAAAAAAGTGATAAAACTGCTTATTTTCCGATCATTCAAGTCGATTTTTTTAGACCATTTATCGGAAATAGGATTGTTTTTTTGAGAAATATAGAAACGCTGTAATTTAGAGACATCAACGGCGCTGGAATCTATAAGAAAAAACTTTACCGTTTTATCATCCATTTTCCCTTTTAAAAAATCTGACCAATCTTGAACAATTTCATCATTAAATCTAGAATTATGAATGTCATCAAATCCTATCCCATAAAAAAAGAAATCGGTCGAAAGAAATAATGGGGCGTATGATTTATCTACAAAAGTTTCAGGAGTAAAATTAGTATCAAATTCAATTCCCCAATCCCCACTATCAGCACATGCATAAATGGCTCCGTAAACAAAAATGGCTCCTAAACTAAAACCTATTAATAACTTCTGTAAAAATGTCTTTTTCATATTGTTTGGTATTGAATTCGTCTAAATCGTAAAAAATAATTTCATCCGGAATATGGGCCACATTTTCATGTAAATCTTCAGCCATTTCAAGCAAATCAGTGTTCGAAACCGATTCTATTTTTAATATATCATTGGCTTTATAAAAAGTACCATTCTTAAAGATGTTGTTTTTAACTCGGAAACTATTTGGTGCTATTTCGACAAAATTAGAGTCTTTTTGGAGATTTGAAATAGCCATTTTACTTTGTAAGCCCATTACTTTGTTCTCTCGAATGTGAATTGCCCAGGAGTAAATTGGCAAAGCCATATTAAGCGATAAAGGATATTTTTTAATGCTTTTTAAATACCTATCTGCAACACTTTTATCGTAAATAGAATTAAGCGAATCTGGCGCAATTTTCCCCATGTTGTAATACATAAGAACCCCTTTATCTACATCAGGAACTCCCGTTTTTTTGAAATATTTAATTTGATGCAATCGAATTGTTGCCGAAAGTTGTTTGCCAGAAATTTTCTTGAAGCATGCTATAAATTTCAAGTAATTCTCTTTACTTGCCAAAGTCCAATCGCAATCTAATTGAATTTCATTACAGGCTATACCCGTTTTAGCATTAATTTGTTGGACAAAATGATTGGCTTTTTGGGCCAATTCTTGAACATTAATACTTTTTGAAAGCATCACTTTGTTTTTGAGGTATAATACTGGAACAATGTTAAAATCTGAGGGTTTGTCATTAAATTGAATTGGGGATTGAGGGAAAGCTTTTTGGGAATTAGGGTCCAAATCAATGTCAAAATACCGAATATACAATTTCTTAACATTATTGTCTTTCAAAGTCTTTTTATCAATTTCAGAAAGGCTGAAGGTTGTTTTCCAATAATAGAAAGCAATAATTGGCTTTTTCTGCTCTTTGCAAGCAGTTAACAACAAAATAAACGTTAGGCAGAAAATTGCTTTTTTCAAGTTTTTCAAAAAATGTATTTTACTTCAAAAGTAAGATAATCTTATTAAAATCGGTTTGAATTTGCCGAGATTGCTTCACTTCATTTTGGCTTTCATGGGAGTGCCTAGAACTTCGTTCGTGGCAACATTTCAAACGTTTTAATTTGAATATAACAAATCGCTGGAAAAACCTCTCAATAAAAATGCAAAAGATTTCGATTAGAGAAAATATAATTGTTATTTTGTCTTTGGAAAAAATAAACCTTCATGTTTAAAAAATACAGACGCTATTCTTGGTTACTAATTCTAATTCTTGTAGTAAGTTGTGCCAAAAGAGGGACCATAACAGGCGGTTTAAAAGATACCCTTGCACCCGTTTTGAAAACAAGTTTTCCGAAGAATTTTAGTGCTAATTTTAAAGGAAATGAAATCAAGCTGACCTTTGACGAATACGTAAAGTTGAAGAATCTCAATAAACAATTGGTTGTTTCTCCGCCAATGCAAACCATGCCGACCATTTCACCTACAACGGCAAGCAAAACCCTTTCGATTACCATTAATGACACGCTACAACCCAACACTACCTATAGTTTTAACTTTGGGCAAAGCATTGAAGACAACAATGAAAGTAATCCTTACCCGCAATTTAGATATGTGTTTTCGACGGGAAGTTATATCGATTCCCTGAGCCTTTCGGGAAAAGTGAAAGACGCATTAAACAAAGAAGTTGCTTCTTTTGTTTCGGTGATGCTCTATGAAGTCAATCCTACTTTCAAAGACTCTGTGGTTTACAAATCAGCTCCAAAATACCTTACCAATACCTTAGACAGCTTGAAAACATTTAAACTGGACAATCTAAAAGCGGGCAAGTATCTTTTGGTAGCGATGAAAGATGTAAACAACAACAATAAATTCGACCCCAAAGAGGATAAAATTGGATTTCACCCAGCATTTGTAACGATTCCAAATGACACCCTTTTTGAGATGGAATTATTCAAGGAGGTACCCGCTTTTAAAGCGGTTAAACCGATTCAGGCTTCTGGAAACCGATTGCTATTGGGCTATGAAGGAAAAGCAAAAAATCTAAACGTAATATTGAGAAATAAGAACGAAATTGTTCCAACCATTATAACGCAATTCCCTAAAAAGGACTCCGTGCAGATTTGGTACAAACCTATAAAAGCAGATTCCCTGAATTTGGCCGTGACCAAAGAAAAATACAGTGAGAAATTTACCTTTAAAATTAAAGATCAGAAAAAAGATTCCTTGAGTTTTACGCCAAAACAAAGTGGCATCTTGCCTTTGGACGAAAAATTTACGCTATTGGCTTCAAGACCATTGGTAAAATTTGATGCTTCAAAAATAAAAATAACCGATAAGGATTCGGTGGCGGTATCTTTCAAAACAGACTATGATGTATTCACCCAACAGTTCATCTTAGATTTCAAGAGAGAACCACTCCAAAAATATCAGTTTACCCTTTTACCTGGTGCACTGACCGACTATTTGGAGCAAGCGAATGACACTTTAAGCTATCGGTTAAATACCAAAAACACTTCAGATTATGGCAATCTTCGGGTCAACTTACAGAATGTCAAACAATTTCCGGTGATTGTAGAATTGACTACTGACAAAGGCGACGTAATTGCATCGGCCTATTCAGAAAAAAACACTACTCTTGATTTCAATAATCTAAACCCTGCTTTATATATCCTCAGAATCATTTATGATGAGAATAAAAATAAAGAATGGGATACTGGAAATTACCTAGAAAAAAGGCAATCTGAAGAAGTCATATATTTTCCAACCGCTATCGATGTGCGTGCCAATTGGGATGTAGAGCAAGTTTTTGATTTGAAAACTACAAATTGACCCTTTTTATTTCAAAAGTATCTTTATCATTTAGAAACCCGAGTTTTGCTCTAGTCTCTAGCATTTTTTGTTTGTCTAAAAACACCACAGAAACACCTTCGTCTTCTAGCGGTTCAACTAAATAATTACCCATATAATCCAACACTTGGGAATGACCCGGATACTGATTTTTATTAGCATCTTCTCCTGTTCGATTCACGCCAATTACATAACTCATATTTTCGATAGCGCGTGCCTGTAATAAAATATCCCAAGCTTTAATTCGAGATTTGGGCCAATTCGCGACGAAAATCAATAAATCATACGTTTCCGTATTTCTGGCAAAAACAGGAAAGCGCAAATCATAGCAAATTAAAGGACAAATACGCCAACCCAAATAATCAACAATTAGTTTCTGACTTCCTGGCGAATAAGCCTTGTCCTCGCCTGCTAATGTAAATAAATGCCTTTTGTCGTAAAACTGCAACGCTCCATCAGGAAACACAAATAGCAATCGGTTATAATGATGCTTATTTTCAACGATAACGATACTGCCCGTAATGGC
>CALQBR020000107.1 GCA_943328865.2 Sphingobacterium thalpophilum | reverse complement strand
GTAAAAGGTTCGGCAAATCTTTGTATGCATCAGGTCCTACAACGAGGTCTACAATTTTTTCTTCTTCCAAAAATTGACTTTTTAGACGCTCCGCCATACATCCTAAAACCCCGACTTTCATTTTTGGATTAATGCGTTTCACGGCATTGTACTTCTCTAATCTCTTGCGAACAGTTTGTTCTGCTTTGTCTCTAATGGAACAGGTATTGACTAAGACCAAATCAGCTTCTTCCAAAACTTGGGTGGTATTGTATCCATTTCCTGATAATATAGAGGCGACAATTTCGCTATCCGAAAAATTCATGGCACAACCATAACTTTCTATGAATAGTTTTTTGGTGTTTTCGGGTTTGTGTTCTAAAACAAGACTTTCGCCTTGTTTGCTTTCTTCAATAATCTTTTCCATTGTATAGGTTCAAAGTACAAAGATAAGGGAATTTCAATAAATATGACAAGATGTCAGCTTAAGAATTAACAATGTTTTAAGTCATCAGTAGAGGGATTATTGACTTTAGTAGAACCTACCTTATTATATAGGTATAGGTGTTTTTTCTTTTTTTTGAAAACCGATTCTGTAAATGCTGGTTTCCTTAAAACAGTTATGATTTTAAAACGGATAAAACCTGCCATTGAACGTTAAAATTTACTTTTAAAATTTAAAAAACACAAAATTTAAAAAAATCATATACTTTTGCCGGCACAAACAATCGGGATATGGCAAAGAATTTAGTTATCGTGGAATCACCTGCAAAGGCGAAAACAATCGAAAAATTTCTAGGGAGTGATTTTCAAGTAGAGTCAAGTTACGGTCATATTGCCGACTTGCCTTCAAAAGAAATAGGTGTGGATGTTGAGAATGGTTTTAAACCGAAGTATGAAGTTTCTGCCGACAAAAAAGCATTGGTTAGTAAATTAAAGACTTTGGCGAAAAGCGCTGACACAGTTTGGTTAGCAAGTGATGAGGATCGCGAGGGAGAAGCTATTTCTTGGCATCTTGCCGAAGAATTAAAATTAGATAAAAAGAAAACCAAACGAATTGTTTTTCATGAAATCACCAAAACAGCTATTCTTAAAGCGATTGATAATCCACGCGAAATAGATTATAATTTGGTCAATGCCCAACAAGCAAGACGTGTTTTGGATAGGTTAGTGGGTTATGAATTGTCTCCAGTTTTATGGAGGAAAATAAAAGGAGGACTTTCTGCGGGAAGAGTGCAGTCTGTTTCGGTTCGTTTGATTGTAGAGCGAGAACGAGAAATCCAAAATTTTAAAGCGGTTGCGACCTATTCTGTAGTAGCTGAATTTACCAATGAGGGAGGGAACGTATTCAAAGCCAAACTGCCTAAAAATTTCAATACTAAAAAAGAAGCCGAAGATTTTTTAAACAAAAATATTGGGTCTATATATAAGGTAGCGGATTTAGAAACGAAACCTACCAAAAAATCTCCTACTGGGCCATTTACTACTTCTACTTTACAACAAGAAGCGGCTCGTAAATTGTACCTTCCTGTTGGAATTACGATGCAATTAGCGCAACGCTTATATGAAGCGGGACTTATTACCTACATGAGAACCGATAGTGTAAACCTTTCTAAGGATGCAATGGAAGCGGCTGAAGCTGAAATTATCAAATCCTACGGAAAGGAGTTTTCTAAGCCACGTACTTTTGTCAATAAAAGCAAAGGGGCACAAGAAGCGCACGAAGCCATTCGTCCAACAGATATGTCGCGTCATACGGTGAATATCGATAGGGATCAGGCTCGTTTGTATGATTTGATTTGGAAAAGAACCTTGGCTTCTCAAATGAGCGATGCGCAATTGGAAAGAACGAATGTAAAAATTGAAGCCAATAATCACAATGAGATTTTTACTGCTTCTGGCGAAGTGTTGCTTTTTGAAGGATTTCTAAAAGTGTATTTGGAAGGGCATGATGACGATGAGGAGGAGCAAGAAGGGATGTTGCCAGCAATGAAGGTAAATGAAAAGCTTCAAAATAATTATATTTCAGCCACTGAAAGATATTCGAGGCCCCCGGCAAGATATACCGAGGCTTCTTTGGTGAAGAAATTAGAGGAGTTGGGTATTGGTCGTCCTTCGACTTATGCGCCAACGATTTCTACCATTATCAATAGAAATTATGTAGAGAAAGGAAATTTGGAAGGTCAGGAGCGTAATTATGCGCAATTGATTTTGCAATCTGGGAAACTTGGTGAAAAGGTATTGAAAGAAAATACAGGTTCTGATAAAGGAAAATTAGTTCCTACTGATATTGGAACTATTGTTACGGATTTTCTGGTTAAGAATTTCGGTAATATTTTAGATTATAACTTCACTGCAAAAGTGGAACAAGATTTTGATGAAATTGCAGAAGGAAATGTCAATTGGACAAAAATGATGCAAGAGTTTTATGATAAATTTCATCCAACGGTAAAAGATGTAGAGCAGAATGCTGATCGTGAAAGTGGTGAGAGAATTTTGGGAACCGATCCAAAAACAGGGAAGCCTGTTTCGGTTCGGTTAGGTAAATTTGGCCCGATCGCTCAGATTGGTGCTGCGGATGATGAAGATAAGAAATTCGCTAGTTTAATGGCAGACCAGAACATAGGGAACATTGCTTTAGAAGAAGCTTTGAATTTGTTTTTATTACCAAAAAATCTTGGCGTTTATAAAGGCGAAGAAGTTGAGGTTAGTAATGGTCGCTATGGTCCTTATGTGCGTCATGGTGCAGCTTTTGTTTCTTTGCCAAAAGGAGAAGATCCTTTGGCGGTTGATTTTGAAAGAGCTCAGGAATTAATCGACGAAAAAGCAGTAGCTGATTCGCCGATAGCTATATATAAAGGAGAAGGGGTGCAGAAAGGGACTGGTCGATTTGGTCCGTTTATCAAATGGGACGGTGTCTTTATTAATGTTAGTAAAAAGTATAATTTTGATAATCTATCGCAATCTGATATTGAAGCATTGATTGAAGAAAAATTACAAAAAAATATTGACAAGGTTATTCATGATTGGAAAGAGGAAGGTATTTTAGTCGAAAAAGCCCGTTGGGGAAGATCAGTAATTACCAAAGGGAAAATCAAAATTGAATTGAGTAAGGATGTTGATGCGTCTAAATTGACATTAGTTGAGGTTCAAGAATTGATTGCCAAGAAAACACCTGCCAAGAAAACACCAGTAAAAAAAGCCGTAGCTAAAAAAGTAGTGACTAAGAAAGTAGTAGCTAAAAAGAAGTAAAATATGGAAATGGACTTTTTACAACCTTTAAATGATGAAATCCTTCAGATGATTGATGGGTTGACTTCTCAGCATTTGGGAAGAAAGATTGTTTTACACACTCCTGAAGCATTTCCAGATTTGGATAAGATTAAAATTGCAATAATTGGTGTTTTAGATAATCGTGGGGATAATAACGCGATTTCGGATGTCGATTTGTTGGGTGTTCGTAAAGAATTATATGGTTTGTATCCTGGAAACTGGAATGCTTCTATCGCTGATTTAGGAGATATTCATGCTGGAGATGCTATTGCGGATACTTATTTTGCCTTAAAGAAAGTGGTAGCTAGTCTGATTAAGAAAAAAATCATTCCAATAATTATTGGAGGATCACAGGATATGACCTATGCGCTTTATAGAGCGTATGATGATTTGGAACAAATGGTCAATTTGGTTTGTATTGATAGTCGATTTGATTTTGGAAAAGAAAAAGATGCGGTGTCTTCGAATTCATATTTAACAAAAATTATTATCGAGGAGCCTAATAATCTATTTAATTATTGCAATATTGGGTATCAGACTTATTATAATCCACAGGAAGAAATAGATTTGATAGAAAAATTGTTTTTTGATGCGTACCGCTTAGGTGAAGTTTCTAAAAATATATCGATTGCTGAACCTGTTTTTAGGGATGCAGATCTTGTAAGTGTAGATTTAAGTGTGTTGAAGTCATCAGATTCGGGAAATTTCACTACTTTTGCCCCGAATGGTTTTGATGGAAAGGAAATTTGTTCTTTGTCAAGATATGCTGGTATAAGTGATAAAGTATCCTTGTTTGGCGTTTTTAATCACAATAATACCTTACATGAATCGGTTTTGATAGCACAGATTCTTTGGTATTTTATAGAAGGGTTTCATTATAGATCTAATGAATATCCTTTTGGTAATAAGGATAATTATATAAAATACATTGTTCCTCTGGAGGAAGAGGAGTTGTTTTTTTATAAAAGTAATAAAACCGAACGGTGGTGGATAGAAATACCATCTGTTTCTGGATCTGGTAATAAATTGAAAAGAAATACGTTATTACCATGTTCATATGAAGAATATTTGGCAGCATGTAGTCAAGAACTTCCAGAAAGATGGTGGAAAGCGCAAAGAAAAAATTTAATTTAGACTAATAAGAGGTGTTTTGTCTAGATGAATTACACTTAAAAATCTATGATTTTGACAAAAAAACACATAATTTGTTATTTTTTAGCAAAAAAAATTGTTTTTACCAAAAAAAATAAATAGGTTTACGGACTGAAAAAAAAAGAATACGTACATAACTCAAATTTATATGAAAAAGTTTATTGCATTTTTAGCAATTATCGCTTTACTGGCTGGTTGCGGTCGTTCAAATGATAAAGGTGAATTAGTTGGAGTTAAAGGCAAGAAGTGGCATCCTGAAAAGCCTTTTGGTATGTCTTTGATTTCTGGTGGTGCTTTCATCATGGGTAAGTCAGACGACGATTTGGCTAATGTTCAAGATTCTCAAACTAAAACAGTAACTGTTCCTTCCTTTTATATGGATGAAACTGAAATTACAAATAGTGAGTACCGTCAATTTGTGGAGTGGGTTAAAGACTCTACAATGCGTGTTCGTTTGGCTATTTTAGCAGAGGAAGTTGGTCAAAAGCCTGGTTCTGGTAAAGGAGGTAAAAATTCTGGAAGTATTGGTGATTTTGCATTTAATGATATGGATCCAGCAAAAATGACTGCTTATGATAAGTATATGTATGAAAATTACTATAGCGTTGGAACTGCTGATGATCCTTATGCCGGTAGAAAGTTGAATAGAAAAGTTAAATTAATTAGGGATACAGGTAAGTATCCTGATGAGCATTATACTGAAGTTATGGATACTATGTATTTGCCTGTTTCTGAGGCTTACAATGGTTTAAGAATTTTAGATGTAAGTAAGTTGAAGTTTAGGTATTCTTGGATGGATATTCAAGCTGCTGCTAAGGCTAAAGTTGGAAAGAGAAGTACATTTATAAAGACAGAACAAGTTAAGGTTTATCCAGATACAACATCATGGATTAAAGATTTTGCTTATTCTTACAATGAACCAATGCATAATGATTATTTTTGGCATCAAGCTTATTCAGAGTATCCTGTTGTTGGTGTGACTTGGAAGCAAGCTAGAGGTTTTTGTGCATGGAGGACTCTTAATAAAAACACTTATGTTAAGAAGCTTAAAGGTAGGGATCCTGTTAATATTTTTAGATTGCCTACTGAGGCTGAATGGGAGTATTCTGCAAGAGGTGGATTAGAGTCTGCTACTTATCCTTGGGGAGGTCCTTATACTAAAAACGACAGAGGTTGTTTTATGGCTAATTTTAAGCCTAATAGAGGAGATTATGCTGCTGATCAGGCTCTTTATACTGTAGAAGCCAAATCATATGAGCCTAATGGTTATGGTCTTTATAATATGTCTGGAAATGTTGCTGAATGGACTGATTCTGCTTATGATGCTTCTGCTTATGAATATGTATCTACAATGAATCCTAGTGTTGG
>CALQBR020000106.1 GCA_943328865.2 Sphingobacterium thalpophilum | reverse complement strand
TGTCCCATAAAACGTTTGATAGAAGCAACAGTTTTTGTTGGATTGGTTACTGCTTGTCTTTTAGCAGGATCTCCAACTTTGATTTCACCGCCTTCTACAAAAGCAATTACAGATGGTGTTGTTCTTTTTCCTTCTGCATTAGGGATTACCACTGCCTCGTTACCTTCCATTACAGAGACACAAGAGTTGGTTGTACCTAAATCAATTCCAATTATTTTACCCATTTTTATTATATTTAAATTTAATTTGATTTATAAACTCATCGTGCTTAAGTCAATCTTTATGCCATTAAAAAAAATAAAGCCAATTGTCAGTTTACAAACATATTGACATAAAAAAATATGACAATATGGCATTTTAGAAACTATTTGTGTTGAAACCAGTTTGTTCCATCATCTGAATAAGCTTTAAATTCAGAATTAATTGGACTTCCGTGAAGCACTTTTTCGTAGTATTTTTTTCGCATGATATAATTAAAAGCGCCCATATCACCCGTAAATGAAGTATTATTATCATTATTAAATTTTTCATGAATTCGCCAAAGTGATTTTAAAAAAGGTTGCATTATTGAAATATTTCCTCCAATAATCCCACAATTCAATAATGTTTCTGCCTGAAATTGATCTTCTATTTTACCATAGTCGACAATTTTATTTCTTAAATGCGTACTGTGTTCAATCATCCAAGTGTTTTTTAAAGTAGTTGGTTCATCTCCACAAAAAATAAAGTTTGGATTTTCTATAAATAAAGGCTGTATAAATGGATTTTTTAAAACCAAAACATCAGCTACATCATTAACAAAAACAGAATTAATTGCGCTAGCATATTTATTAATAAATCGACTGTAAACAAAATAGCGATAAACATTGGGTTTAAAACGAACATCGTAATCTATTTTTATAAAAATTAAATTATCAGATTGGTGTTCTAAAATTGTGCTTTCTGAAAAATTATTATGAAAAATAATGGCTTGAAGATTTAAATTTCTTATTGAATTTACCCATTTTTCAATTATCGAAAAATCGTCATTTGGCAACATTTCATTTCTATTTACATCAAAAACACCCGAAATTTGACATCCTAATATCACGTTTTCAGCTAACTGAATTTGATGTGGAATTACCAATTTAGTTTAATTTTTGGGATTTAACTTTCGCGCTAATGCTGTCAGGGTTGTTTCTATAATAAATGTAAGTTCTTAAATCTAACTTTTCAACCAAAAATTGTTGTCCAGCTTGTTCATAAAAATGTGCATCTGCTGCATACATATTAAGAAAATTAAGACTTGTAAATACTTCTTTTTTACCAAATAAAGTGGCAAACATAATGCAATCGTCAACATGAATAACTTCGTTTGGGTTAAAACGATCGGCAACATAATAATCCGATTCATGGTTTACGATTGTTTCAGTAGTAGAAGCTATCAGATCTAATGTTTTTATTTCCGATAAACAAAGCTCTAAATGATTAGGCTTGTATTCGTCATCTGCATCTATTACGGTAATAAATTCGCTATTAGTGAGCAAAATGCCACGATTAATTGATTCAGATTGGCTACAATTTTTGTGACGCAAATAAGTTATTTTATCTTCATTTGCAACGGCATAATCTAAAATCAAATTTTGCGAATGGTGATGGCTACCATCATCGATAATTATTAATTCAAAATCTTGAAAACTTTGATTCAAAACTGAATCAATTGCTCTTTTGACTATTAGAAAATCAGTATTATAAACAGACATTATAACTGATATTTTAAATTTAAAATTCATATTCTAGAAAATTAAAAATTTTTGCAATTCTAGTGTAAAATAATATAGAATAGGTTAAAAGAAGTTTAATTTTTAAATTCAAAAATCAATAAAAATCTGAATTGTAGATTTATTTAAATTTAAAAATTTCTATATAATTATAAATGCATTATTTTTGTCAAAAAAAAATTGAAACCAACCATAACAATTATTGGTGCTGGAATTGCAGGACTTTCTGCAGCCGTTTATTTACATAAAAAAGGTCATTCCGTTCAAATTATCGAAGCATCGGATAAAGTTGGAGGAAGAATAAAAACAGAAATTATAAACGGTTTTCGATTTGATTTAGGTTTCCAAGTATTACTTACTGCCTATCCCGAAACAAAAGCCTTGTTGGATTATGAAAAATTAAATCTTAAAAAATTTTTACCTGGAGCAGCCGTTTTATATGATGGCGGACAATTTGAGATAGCCGATCCGTTTCGTCGTCCTTCTGCTACATTTGCTACACTTTTTGCGCCTGTTGGGAGTTTGAAAGATAAAATAAACACCTTTGTATTAAAAATAAAATTGCTACAAATTACGATTCCTGCCATTTTTAGACAAAAAGAACAATCAACTTTAAAACAATTGAATGATTATGGATTTTGCACAAAAATGATTAATCGTTTTTATAAACCATTTTTTTCGGGCATTTTTCTAGAAAATCAATTAACAACTTCGAGCAATATGTTCGATTTTGTTATGAAAATGTTTTCGGAAGGCGATGCTGCAATTCCAGCTTTAGGAATGGAAGAAATTCCTAAACAATTGTTAAGCATGCTTCCTCAAAATTCGGTTGTTTACAATACCAAAGTTTTAAAAATTAACGGCAATAAAGTGATTACTAATAATGGTTTTGAATATGAAACCGAAAAAATTATTATTGCAACTGAAGCGGTAAGTTTAGCTGAAAATTATATTCAAAAACCAAAAGAAAATCACCATCAAGTTACTAATGTTTATTTTGAAAGTAATTTTGCTCCTACAAAAAAAGCAATCGTAATTTTAAATGCCTCAGAGAATAAAAAGTGGGTCAACAATTTAACTGTTTTGACTAATGTTTCTAAAGATTATGCGCCAAATGGAAAAATTTTAATCTCGGTTTCTTATAACGGAATACCTGCAATTGGCGATGATATTTTATCCGAAAATATCAAAAATGAATTAAAACAATGGTATGGAGAAAAAGTTTTTGACTGGAAATTACTTAAAGTTTACCGCATAGACTATGCTTTGCCCAACCAAAATAATGTTACTGATGAATTGACAGCAGCGCAAATGCAAATTGATGGAAACGTTTTTATTTGTGGTGACCACCTTTTAAATGGATCCATAAATGCAGCCATGAAATCTGGAAGGCTTGTTGCAGAATTGATAAACAACTTATCTAAAAATTAAAAATTACTCAATTTAAACCCTTTCAAAAAACATTTTTTAGGTGCATTAATAATATCTTTGCTTAAGTAAAACTTAACTTTTTATGGAAGAATGTATTTCTGTTTTTGACATGCTAAAAATTGGTGTTGGCCCATCGAGTTCACACACTTTAGGACCTTGGCGGGCTGCGGAACGTTTTTTAGGCGAATTGCGAAATGAAAATTTAATGCATTCCGTCAACAGGGTAAAAGTAGACTTATACGGTTCTCTTTCCCTCACTGGAAAAGGGCATGCCACGGATTTAGCCGTAATGTTAGGTTTGAGCGGACAAGATCCAGAATACATTCCTGTGGCAAATATTGATAGTATCATCAAATCCATCGAAAATAATAATGAAATCAATTTAGGAAATGAAATTATTGTTCCTTTTTATTTCTTACAAGATATCGTATTCAATAAAAACTTCCTTCCTTTTCATGCCAATGGATTGACTTTTACGGCTTACACAAAAGACAATAAAGAATATTCTTCCACTTTCTACTCTATCGGTGGCGGATTTGTAGTGAAAGAAGAGCGTGATAATGCCAAAAAGAAAACTGAAATTAAATGTGCTTTCCCTTTTCCTATTAATAAGGCCGCTGAACTTTTAGACTACTGCACCAAAGAGCATCAAAAAATTTCTGAAATCGTTTATCAAAATGAACTATCAATGCGTTCCGACGCCGAGATTCACTCCGAGTTAATGCGAATTTGGAACACCATGTTGGAATGTATGTATATTGGCTGTCATTCGGAAGGCATTCTTCCCGGTGGTTTGAATGTTAGACGAAGAGCTTTTGATATGCATCAAAACTTAATTGGATTATCCAATTACAATACACCACAGACTTGGTTAGAACAAATCCGATCAACCGAAGTAAAGTTTCGTCAAATCTTAAAATGGGTCAGTTGTTTTGCCTTGGCGGTCAATGAAGTAAATGCATCATTAGGCCGAGTGGTTACTGCTCCTACTAACGGAAGTGCTGGTGTAATTCCTGCGGTTTTAATGTACTATTTAGTAATCGAAAACCACGACGCTGGCGAAAAAGAAATCAAACAATTTCTAATGGTGGCTGGAGAAATTGGTAGTATTTTCAAAAAAGGATCTACAATTTCTGCCGCAATGGGTGGTTGTCAAGCCGAAATTGGCGTTTCCTCTTCGATGGCAGCAGCAGCATTGTGCGAATTAATGGGCGGAACTCCAGAACAGGTTTTGATGGCAGCAGAAATTGCCATGGAACACCATTTGGGTCTAACCTGCGATCCTATTGGTGGTTTGGTTCAAATTCCGTGTATCGAAAGAAATACGATGGGAGCTATAAAAGCAATTAACGCCGCTGAATTAGCTTTAGAAACCGATCCCAAAAACGCAAAAGTCCCGCTTGACAAAGTAGTGGACACTATGTGGCAAACAGCCAAAGACATGAACAACAAATACAAAGAAACCTCAGAAGGTGGTTTGGCAATTGCTGTAAATATGGCTGATTGTTAATTATAAATAACACACGATTATTTTACTTTGTCATCACCTTTTTTGTGATGTGTTTTGGTATACTCTCTAGAAAATCAAATACAATTCCGTTGTGTATTGGAGATATTTTGTATGCTGTGATGTTTTATTTTGGCATCCGAATTCTTTTCATAAATTTTAATCCTACAAAGAAAATCCTAGTTCCTTTACTACTTTGTTATACTATTGAATTACAACAACTTTATAAAGCCCATTGGATTGTTATCATTCGAAATACTGTTTTAGGACACTATCTATTGGGAGAAGGTTTCCTTTGGAGTGATCTATTATGTTATACTTTTGGTGTTACAATTGCTTATTTTATTGATGCTTTTGTATTAAAAAGAAAAGTTTAAATCCAATGCGTTTAAAAAGATTACAACCGCTTTTTACCTGTAATTTAATTTATTAATATACTTTCGTTTTACTTAAACTTATACAATTTTACTACTTTTACAACTCCTAATTTTGAATTTTAAAATCATAAATCTAAATGTCAGTAGCTAAAAAAGATTATAAAAGAATTACGACCAAATCATTGATTGAGATGAAGGCCAATGGAGAAAAAATATCGATGCTTACCGCTTATGATTATACGATGGCCAAAATCGTTGACACTGCTGGAATTGATGTGATTCTTGTGGGAGATTCTGCTTCAAATGTGATGGCTGGTCATGAAACAACTTTACCGATTACTTTAGATCAAATGATTTATCACGCCTCGTCTGTCGTTAGAGCCATCGAGAGGGCTTTAGTAGTCGTAGATTTGCCTTTTGGAAGCTACCAATCAGACTCTAAAGAAGCCTTGCGCTCTTCTATCCGAATTATGAAAGAAAGTGGTGGTCATGCTGTAAAATTGGAAGGCGGTAGCGAAATTAAAGATTCTATTAAAAAAATCCTAAATGCCGGTATTCCCGTTATGGGTCATTTGGGTTTAACGCCACAATCCATCTATAAATTTGGAACTTATACCGTTCGCGCCAAAGAAATTGAAGAAGCTGAAAAATTAATGGAAGATGCTAAATTACTTGAAAAATTAGGTTGTTTTGCTTTGGTTTTAGAAAAAATACCCGCCCATTTAGCTGAAAAAGTTGCCAAAAGCATTTC